>NZ_JBHYKH010000095.1:0-13849 GCF_042741275.1 Streptomyces sp. NPDC058964 | reverse complement strand
TCCGCGCGCGACCGGCCACTCCCCCCCCACACCCCCACCCCCCCCCCGACCGGCGGCTCCGGCCCGCCGGGCCGGGCCGGGCAGGGGCGGCCGCGGGTCACCGAGTTGCGGCTCTCCGCGTTCGCCGGGCACCGGCGGGCGGCGCTTCCGCTCGGTGCCTTCACCCTCCTCGCCGGGCCCAGCGGATGCGGCAAGTCGACGGCGCTGCGGGCCTACGAGGCGCTCGCCCGGCTCGGTGCCGGTGCGCCCCTCGTGGAGGTGTTCCCGGACCCGGTGACCTGCGTCCCCGAGCGGGCCCGGCCCGACGCCCAGCGCCGGCGCGGCTTCCGCATCGGCTGCACCACCGACGGCCCCGAAGGCCCGGTCCGGCTCGACGTCGCCGTACAGGCCGAGCCCGAACTGCGGATCGTGGGCGAGCGGCTGACCGCGGGCGGCCTCGTCCTCCTGGAGACGGCCCTGCGTGACCCGGGGCGCCCCGCCGTACAGGCCGCCTGGCACACCGCGGGTTCCGCACCGGTGACCCGCGCCCCGCTCCCCGACGACCGCCTCGGCACCGCGCTCCTCCCGCTGCGCGTGGCCGGCAGGACCGACGGGCAGCGCCAGGTGCTCGCCGCGGCCGAACAGACGGTGGTCGCCCTGCGCTCCGTCTTCGCCTGCGATCCGCGCCCCGGCCGGATGCGCGAGGCCGTCCCCCTCGGCGCCGGACGGCTGCTGCCGGGCTGCGACAACCTCGCCGAGGTCCTGTGGCGCACCCGTTCGGAGTGCGGCCGACGGCACGCGCGGCTCGTCGCCGCCGTGCGCGCCGGATGCGCCGGACCCGTGGCCGACCTGACCGCCGAGCCGCTGGGCGACGGCACGGTCCGGGCGCTGCTCGACCGGGGCGACGGCATCCTGACCGCGGTCGGCCGGCTGGGCGACGGCGAGCTGAGGTATCTCGCGCTGGCCCTGGTGCTGCTCACCGGTCCCGGTGTCCTGGACGTCGATCCGCCCCACGAGGTCCCCGACGCCCTGCGGACGCTCACCGTCCTCGCCGACGGCCTGGACCGCGCGCTGGACGGACGGCAGCGGACGGAACTGCTGCGGATGGCCGGCCGGATGTGCGCACTCGGGCACATCCGCCTCGTCGGGGCGGTGAGCGACGCGTCGTGGGCCACCGGGACCGACGACGTCACGGTGGTACACCTGGAGCCGTGACGGAACACCTGGACGTGGCGAAACTGCAGCGCCGGCTGGCCGAGTTCGCGGCCGCCCGGAACTGGCAGCCGTACCACACCCCCAAGAACCTCGCCGCGGCGCTCAGCGTGGAGGCATCCGAACTGGTCGAGATCTTCCAGTGGTTGACGCCCGAGGAGTCGGCCCGTGTCATGGACGACCCCGGCACCGCGCACCGCGTGACGGACGAGGTCGCCGACGTGCTCGCCTATCTGCTGCAACTGTGCGAGGTGCTCGGCATCGACCCGCTGGCCGCCCTGGACGCCAAGATCGACCGGAACGAACGGAGGTTCCCGGTTCCGGGGGAGGGTGACGCGCGTAGGGAACCTCCGATTCCGTAATCACTCTGCGAAGTCAAAACGCCGTCCGAATCCGAATTGTTGTCCACAGATTTCCGTCTTCCTCTGGCTTTCTGTCTCAGCCACCCTCACGCTGGGTAGTGAACGTGATGGACAAGGGAGTTCGGGCGGAGAGCGTGCGACAGCACGTCGGGCGGACGGGGACGGCCCATGGATGCGATGCGGCTCATCGTGACCAGCAGGAGCGCATTGGCGGGAAGCGGCGACGCGCCGGAGATCCTGACGGAGGTGTGGCAGGCCCAGGCCCTGGCCCAGGCGATCGGCAGCCGGCTGGCGGTCTCCGGGCCGCCCGAACTGCGCGGCGAGGCGCTCGGCCTGACGGAGCTGGCGGGCCGCGGCTGCGGTGTCCTGGACGCCCCGGAGCTCGGCCCCGGCGACCTGCGCGCCGCCCAGCTCACCGAACTGGACGACGCCCGCGAGACGCTCCTCGGTCTCGGCGGCCTCCTCGGCGAGGTGGGCATCGCCCTCGTCGGCATGGCCAGCTCCGCGGACGACCAGGCGACGTACTGGCAGTGCATGGAGGCGATCGACGCGGCGGACGAGTCCCGGGACCGGGTACTGGAGATGCTGCGCAAGCTGGCCGCGCGGGAGGAGGCGTTACCGGAGAAGGAGCCGGGGTGAGAGCGGCGGCGTCAGCCGGCGTCACCCTCGGCCGACGCCCGCACCCGGCTTCCGGCGTGCGGATCAGCCAGGTCCGCGTTCAGCGCCGCCGCACGGTCCGGCACCGCCCGGCGGGCGATCACACCGGGGCCGGTCACTGGCCCGGCACGGCCCGTGCGTCCGGCTGACGTATTTTCACCCGACCGGGGAGAGGGGGGACGTGGGGTGCCGGTGGGGCTGACGTGCCCGTCGGGGTGCACGATGGATGTATGGACCTTCGAATCTTCACCGAGCCCCAGCAGGGGGCGACCTACGACACCTTGCTCGCCGTGGCGAAGGCCACCGAAGACCTCGGGTTCGACGCCTTCTTCCGCTCGGACCACTATCTCCACATGGGCGACGTGGACGGCCTCCCCGGTCCCACCGACGCCTGGATCACCCTCGCCGGTCTGGCCCGCGAGACCAAGCGCATCCGCCTCGGCACCCTCATGACCGCCGCCACCTTCCGGCTGCCGGGCGTGCTCGCCGTCCAGGTCGCCCAGGTCGACCAGATGTCCGGCGGCCGCGTCGAACTGGGTCTGGGCGCGGGCTGGTTCGAGGCCGAGCACAAGGCGTACGGCATCCCGTTCCCGAAGGAGAAGTTCGCCCGCCTGGAGGAACAGCTGGCCATCGTCACCGGTCTGTGGGCGACCGAGGTCGGCAAGACCTTCGAGTTCCACGGCAGGTACTACGATCTCACCGACTCGCCCGCGCTGCCCAAGCCGGCCCAGGCCAGGATCCCGGTCCTGATCGGCGGTCACGGCGCCACCCGTACTCCGCGCCTCGCCGCGCGGTACGCCGACGAGTTCAACATCCCGTTCGCCTCGGTCGAGGACAGCGAGCGGCAGTTCGGCCGGGTGCGCGCCGCGGCCGAGGCGGAGGGCCGCGCGGCCGGCGACCTGACCTACTCCAACGCGCTGGTCGTCTGCGTCGGCAGGGACGACCAGGAGGTCGCCCGCCGGGCCGCCGCGATCGGCCGCGAGGCCGACGAACTGAAGGCCAACGGTCTGGCCGGGTCCCCGGCCGAGGTCGTCGACAAGATCGGCCGCTACGCCGAGGCCGGCTCGCAGCGCATCTACCTCCAGATCCTCGACCTCTCCGACCTGGACCACCTGGAGCTCATCTCCTCCCAGGTCCAGTCGCAGCTGCCGTAACACACCGGGCGCCCGGCCCTCCGCCCGCACACCGGGCCGCAGGGGCCGGCCTGACACGCCGCCGGGGCGGAGGGGGACACGATCGGGCCCGCCCCGCCCCGGCAGCCGTGTGCGGGGCACGCTCAGCCGTGCTGCGCGAAGCCGTGGTCGAGGATCTTCTTCGCGTCCTTGAGCCGCTCGTCCACCGATGTGTCCGCGAGCACGGTTCCCACCACGGTCCTGTTGCCGCGGGTCGCCGCGAACACCAGGCAGAACTTCGCCTCCGGCCCCGATCCGGTCTTCACGCCGATCGCGCCCCGGTAGGACCCGAGCAGCTTGTTCGTGTTCTCCCAGGGATTCATCGTGTGCGTGCCGCCGCCGGGCCGGTACGACTGCATGTCGTCGTACTTCCTGGTGCCGACGACCTTCTTGAACGTCTTGTTCTTCAGCGCGACCGCGGCCAGCTTGGTCAGGTCACGCGGAGACGCGTGGTTGCTGCCGTTGGACACCCCGTCGAAGGAGTCGAAGTGGGTGTTCGTCAGCCCCAGCTCGCGCGCCTTGGCGTTCATCTTCGCGACGAACGACTTCGTGCGCTGCGCCGTCGTCGACCCCGAACCGTAGGTGTCCGCCAGCGCGTACGCCGCGTCGCACCCGGACGGCAGCATGAGCCCGTACAACAGGTCCCGCACCTTCATCGAGTCGCCGAGGATCAGGTTGGCGCTGGAGTACCGCTGGGTGTGGGTGACCGGGTCGATGACGTAGTCGGTGTACTCCTTCTTGATCTTGACCTTGCGGTCGAGGTTCACGTTGCGCTGCGACAGCACCACGAGCGCCGTCATGATCTTCGTCGTGGAGCCCGTCCTCAGCGGCGTGTCCGCCCCCTTGGCGAACAGCGTCCGGCCGGTGGCCGTGTTCATCGCGAACGCGCCCTGCGCCGACACCGAAGGCGCCGCCGGAGCCGCCTGGGCGGGCGCGGCCGCGAGCACCCCGGTGGACAGTACGGCGGCGGCCGTCGCCGTCACGGCGAGTCGTCTGCGCACGCGCGCGCCTGTGCTGATGGTCATGTCAATCCCCGTTCCGTCATTGGTCAGTTGACGATCACCCACTCCATCAGCTCGCGGGCCGGAGGGCCATGGCGGAGATCACAGGGACCGGGGCGATGTGCTCGGAATGTGAACGGTCCGTGCCGGAACTGTGGGCTCCATCACAGCGCACATGATCAAGTCCTGATCGGATGACCGGGTGCGCAAAGTGCTCCCTCTCGCCCTCACCGGCCTGCTGGCCCTGTCGGCATGCCAGTTCGCCGGCCATGACGACCCCGCCGACGAGGCCCACCGCCTCAACAGCATGGAGTCGTTCCCGCTGCACGCCTACATACCGGACCCGTCGTCGGACGCGGGACGGGCCGTCGGCAAGGCGCAGTGGATCCTCGCGAAGCGGTGCATGGTCCGGCTCGGCTTCGGCGGTTTCGCGACGCTCAACACCAGGACCGTCGAGTCGACGTACCCGGTCCGAAAGGGGACGTTCGTGGGCCGCGGCAAGGTCGGTGACGACAGCCCCTACGGGGTCGACGATCCCGACCGGGCGGCCGAGCACGGCTACCACAACCGCGATCAGGAGGAGTCCTCCCAGTCCCTGGAGTGGCCCGCCGAACAGTACGTCGCCCTCACCGGCACGTTCGACACGGGCGACAGCCGCCGGGCCCACGGGCACCCCATCCCCGAGGGCGGCTGCCTGGGACAGGCGACGCGGAAGATCTACGGCCACCCGCCCAGGACGACCAAGGTCAATGGCCTGAAGCTCAGCGGCTATTACTCCCTGGCCCTCGAACTCTGGTACGAGTCCGACAAGCAGGCGCGGAAGGACCCGGCCTGGAAGAAGGCCGACCGCGAGTGGTCGGCCTGCATGAAGGAGAAGGGCTTCCACTACGCCGACCCGGACAAGGCATCGTTCGACACCGCCTGGTACCGGACCGGCGAGCCGTCGGGGAAGGAGAAGAGGACGGCGTCCGCCGACGCCCGCTGCAAGCTCGACACCGACTACATCCACACGGTCCACGCCGTCCAGGCCCACGTGCAGAAGGCGCTCATCGGCAAGCGCAAGAAGGACCTGGACGCCATGCGCGCGGCGGAGGAACGGGCTGTCGGGAACGCCCGGACGATCATCGAGAAGGAGGCATGAGCGGGGCGATCCGCATCACCGGCGCCACCCTGACCGCCGGAACGACGGCGATCCTCACCCCCTGCTGCGCGAAAACCGGTGGTCAAGGGGGCCCGACCCCGGGAGACTCGGGCATGTGTTCCTGACGATCTCCACGAGCGGCACCGCCGCCCTCCCGGCCACCGACCTCGGGTTCCTGCTGCACAAGCATCCCGACAAGGCACAGACCTTCTCCACCTCCTACGGCACCGCCCACGTCTTCTATCCAGAGGCGGACGCCGAGCGCTGCACGGCCGCGCTCCTGCTGGAGGTCGACACGGTCGCGCTGGTCCGCCGGGGCAAGGGCAAGGGCCGCGGCGGAGCACCCGACGCGGCACTCGCCCAGTACGTCAACGACCGCCCCTACGCGGCCTCCTCGCTGCTCGCGGTCGCACTGAGCGCAGTGTTCTCCAGCGCCCTGCGGGGCGTGTGCAACGCGCGCCCGGAGCGGGCCGTGGCGCCCCTGCCGCTGCGCGTCGAGGTGCCCGCGCTGCCCGCCCGCGGCGGACCGGAGCTCGTACGGCGGCTCTTCGAGCCGCTCGGCTGGGCGGTGACCGCCGAACCCGTCGCCCTGGACACCGAGTTCCCCGAGTGGGGCGACTCGCGGTACGTCCGTCTCGTCCTGGAGTCGGAGGCGCTGACCCTCGCCGAGGCGCTGCGCCATCTGTACGTCCTGCTGCCCGTCCTCGACGACGCCAAGCACTACTGGGTCTCCTCCGAAGAGGTCGACAAGCTGCTGCGGGCCGGTGAGGGCTGGCTGCCCACGCACCCGGAGCAGAAGCTGATCACCAGCCGCTACCTCTCCCGCCGCTGGTCGCTGACCCGGCAGGCGATGGAACGGCTGGAGCTGGTGCGTCTTGCCGAGGCCGACGACAGCGAGGTCGAGTCGATCGACAACGCCGTCGAGGAGGAGAGCGAGGCGGAGGAGAAGCCGACACCGCTCGCCGTGCAGCGCCGGGAGGCGATCGTCGCCGCCCTGCGCGAGGCCGGTGCCGCCCGGGTCCTCGACCTCGGCTGCGGTCAGGGCCAGCTGGTGCACGAGCTGCTCAAGGACGCGCGGTTCACGGAGGTCGTCGGGGTCGACGTCTCCGTGCGGGCCCTCACCATCGCCTCGCGCCGGCTCAAGCTGGACCGCATGGCGGAGCGGCAGGCGGCCCGGGTGAAGCTCTTCCAGGGCTCGCTCGCCTACACCGACAACCGGCTCAAGGGCTATGACGCGGCCGTGCTCAGCGAGGTGATCGAGCACCTCGACCTGCCCCGGCTGCCCGCCCTGGAGTACGCCGTGTTCGGTCACGCGCGCCCGCGCACGGTCCTGGTGACCACCCCGAACGTCGAGTACAACGTCCGCTGGGAGACCCTGCCCGCCGGGCACGTCCGGCACGGCGACCACCGCTTCGAGTGGACCCGCGCGGAGTTCCGTGCCTGGGCGCGGGCCGTGGCCGAACGGCACGGCTACGAGATCGCGTTCGGCCCCGTCGGCCCGGACGACCCCGAGGTGGGGCCGCCCACCCAGATGGCCGTGTTCCACCGCAACGACACCGAGAAGGAGGCGAAGGCAGCATGACCGAGACCAGCACGGGACGAGTCCTCCCCGTCACCGACCTGTCCCTCGTCGTCCTCGTCGGCGCCTCCGGCTCCGGCAAGTCCACCTTCGCCCGACGGCACTTCAAGCCCACCGAGGTGATCTCCTCGGACTTCTGCCGCGGCCTGGTCTCCGACGACGAGAACGACCAGAGCGCGAGCGGGGACGCCTTCGACGTCCTGCACTACATCGCGGGCAAGCGGCTGGCCGCCGGCCGGCGCACCGTCGTCGACGCCACCAGCGTGCAGCAGGACAGCCGGCGGCGGCTGATCGAGCTCGCCAGGCAGTACGACGTCCTGCCCGTCGCCATCGTCCTCGACGTGCCCGAGGAGGTGTGCGCCGAGCGCAACGCGGCCCGCACCGACCGGGCCGACATGCCGCGCCGGGTGATCCAGCGGCACATCCGCGAACTGCGGCGCTCGCTGCGGCACCTGGAGCGGGAGGGCTTCCGCAAGGTGCACGTCCTGCGCGGGGCGGAGGAGGCCGACAACGCCACCGTCGTCACCGAGAGGCGCTTCAACGACCTGACCCACCTCACCGGTCCGTTCGACATCATCGGCGACATCCACGGCTGCTCGTCCGAACTCGAGTCCCTGCTGGCCAAGCTGGGCTACGCCGACGGCGTGCACCCCGAGGGCCGTACGGCCGTCTTCGTGGGCGACCTCGTCGACCGCGGCCCGGACACCCCGGGCGTGCTGCGCCGGGTGATGTCCATGGTCGCGTCGGGCGACGCGCTGTGCGTGCCCGGCAACCACGAGAACAAGTACGGGCGCTACCTCAAGGGCCGCAAGGTCCAGCACACCCACGGGCTCGCCGAGACCATCGACCAGATGGAGGGCGAGAGCGAGGAGTTCAAGGCCGAGGTGCGCCGCTTCCTGGACGGGCTCGTCAGCCACTACGTCCTCGACGGCGGCAAGCTGGTCGTCTGCCACGCCGGCCTGCCCGAGAAGTACCACGGCCGCACCTCCGGCCGGGTCCGCTCGCACGCCCTGTACGGCGACACCACCGGCGAGACGGACGAGTTCGGGCTGCCGGTGCGCTACCCGTGGGCCGAGGACTACCGGGGCCGCGCCGCCGTCGTCTACGGCCACACCCCGGTTCCGCAGGCAACCTGGCTCAACAACACCATCTGCCTGGACACCGGCGCCGTCTTCGGCGGCAGTCTGACCGCGCTGCGCTGGCCGGAGCGGGAACTGGTCGACGTACCGGCCGAGCGGGTCTGGTACGAGCCGGCCAGGCCGCTGCGCAGCGAGGCGCCCGGTGGGCAGGACGGGCGGCCGCTGGACCTGGCGGACGTGTACGGCCGCCGGGCGGTGGAGACCCGGCACGCGGGCCGGGTCGCGGTCCGTGAGGAGAACGCGGCCGCGGCGCTGGAGGTCATGAGCCGCTTCGCGGTGGACCCGCGGCTGCTGCCGTACCTCCCGCCGACCATGGCACCGACGGCCACCAGTCAGGCCGGGGCCCGCGGCGGAGCCGCCGACGGAGACTACCTGGAGCATCCGGTCGAGGCCTTCGCCCAGTACGCGGCGGACGGCGTCGAGCGGGTCGTGTGCGAGGAGAAGCACATGGGCTCCCGGGCGGTCGCCCTGGTGTGCCGGGACGCGGACGCCGCCCGCAACCGGTTCGGCGTGGACGGACCGACGGGGTCGCTGTACACCCGCACGGGCCGCCCGTTCTTCGACGACGAGGCCGTGACCGAGGTGATCCTCGGACGCCTGCGCTCGGCGATCGGCGAGGCGGGCCTGTGGGACGAACTCGACACGGACTGGCTGCTGCTCGACGCGGAGCTGATGCCGTGGTCGCTGAAGGCGTCCGGGCTGCTGCGCTCGCAGTACGCGGCCGTGGGCGCCGCGTCCGGCGCGGTGTTCCCGGGTGCGCTGGCGGCCCTGGAGGGCGCGTCGGCGCGTGGTGTGGACGTGTCCGGGCTGCTGTCCCGGCAGCGTGGGCGGTCCGCCGACGCGGCCGCGTTCACGGACGCATACCGGCGCTACTGCTGGACCACGGACGGCCTGGACGGGGTGCGTCTCGCCCCGTTCCAGATCCTGGCCGTGCAGGGCCGCAGCCTGGCCGCCGTGCCGCACGACGAACAGCTCGCGCTGATCGACCGGCTCGTCGAGCACGACGGGACCGGACTGCTGCAGACCACCAGGCGGCTGTACGTGGACACCGGCGACCCGGAGTCGGTGCGGGCGGGTGTCGACTGGTGGCTGGAGATGACCGGCCGGGGCGGCGAGGGCATGGTCGTCAAGCCGGTCGGCGCCGTGGTGCGCGACGAGCGGCACGGCAGGCTGGTCCAGCCCGGCATCAAGTGCCGCGGCCGGGAGTACCTGCGGATCATCTACGGTCCCGAGTACACCCGCCCGGACAACCTCGACCGGCTGCGGAAGCGGTTCCTGAACCACAAGCGGTCACTGGCGATCCGCGAGTACGCGCTGGGGCTGGAGGCCCTGGACCGGCTGGCGGAGGGTGAGCCGCTGTGGCGGGTGCACGAGGCGGTGTTCGGCGTGCTGGCGCTGGAGTCGGAGCCGGTCGACCCGCGTCTGTGAGCCTCCCCACCGACACCTTGTGCCCCACACGTAAGTGTCCATATGGTGAAACGCCTTGCGACGTACGTGTGTTCGGGACACCGGAGGGAGTGAGGGACATGGAGATCAAGAAGGTCGTGGTCCGCGAGGACCGGAGCACCACCCGCCGGCCGGCGATCCTGGAGAAGCGGCCGACCCGCTGACGAAGGGGCGGTATGCGCGTTCACCTGGTGACGATGCCCTGGCATCCGATCGACCTCCCCTCCTTGCAGGTGGGTCTGCTGCACCGCTTGGTGCGGCAGGCCCGCCCGGCCGACGAGGTGACGGAGTTCCACGGCTCGCTGCGCTGGGCGGAGCACCTTCTCGAACACTCCGGAGGCCGGCTGGGTCCCGGCGACTACGTGGCGGTCGGCAGCGACTCGATCTTCCACGGCCTCGGCGACTGGGTCTTCTCCGGCGTCCTGTACGACGACCCCGACTGGGGCGCGGCACGGCTGCGGGACTACGCGGCGCGCCGGGACGTGTTCGTCGACACCGCCGTCGAGATGCGGCCGTACGCGGCCGGCTTCATCGCCGACGCCGCGACCGAGGTGCTCGCGGCGGAACCCGACGTCGTCGGGTTCACCACCACGTTCATGCAGAACGTGGCCTCCCTCGCGCTCGCCCGGGAGCTCAAGCGCCGCCGCCCCCAGGTCACGGTCGTCTTCGGCGGCAGCAACTGCGACGGTCCCATGGGCCACGCCCTGCACCGCAACCACCGGTTCGTCGACCACGTGGTGCGCGGCGAGGGGGAGTACGCCTTTCCCGCCCTGCTGCGCCACCTGGACGACGGCACCCCGCCGGCCGGGGTCCCCGGCCTGTGCTGGTGGGACGGCGAGGTCTCCCGGGCCAACGGAGAGACCCGGCGGACCGTGGCGCCCGCCGACATCCCCTCGCCCGACTACGACCGGTGGCAGGCCGCCCTGGAGGCGTCGCCGGTGCTGGAGTACGTCCACCCGAAGCTGGTCGTCGAGGGCGCGCGGGGCTGCTGGTGGGGCGAGAAGCACCACTGCACCTTCTGCGGGCTCAACGGCTCGTCCATGGCCTTCCGCGCCAAGCCGGGGGAGCGGCTGTGGGAGGAGATCGACCGCCTCGTGCGCCGGCACCGTCTCCTCGACGTCGTCACCGTCGACAACATCATCGACATGGCGTACTTCCGGGACTTCCTGCCGCGTGTCGTCGACAGCGGCTGGGACCTGCGGCTGCACTACGAGGTCAAGTCCAACCTCACCTCCGACCAGCTGGAACTCCTCGGCCGTTCCGGCACCGTGCACATCCAGCCCGGTATCGAGAGCCTGGGCAGCCGGGTGCTCGGCCTCATGGACAAGGGCGTCACCGGCGCCCGCAACGTCCGTACCCTGCGCGAGTGCGAGAACCACTCGCTCACCTGCTCCTGGAACCTCCTCTACGGCTTCCCCGGCGAGACCGCCGAGGACTACGCGGCCGTCGTGGACCAGATTCCGGCGCTGGTCCACCTCCAGCCGCCCAGCGGCGCCCACCGCATCCAGCTCGAGCGGTTCAGCCCGCACTTCACCGACCCCGGTCTGGGCTTCGGCAAACGGCGCCCCGCCGAGATGTACCGGCACGTGTACGACCTGCCCGAGGACGAACTCGCCGATCTTGTCTACCTGTTCGACACGGAGGACGCGGGTATCGGGGGCGAGGTCGAGGAGCGGCTCAAGGCGGCCGTGGCCGAGTGGCGGGCCGGGCACCACCCCTCGCGGCTGCTGTTCGAGGAGGCCGAGGACCGTGCCGGCACCCTGCTCGTGCACGACCGGCGGCACGGGCGGCCACAGGCCACCCACCGCTTCACCGGCTGGCGGGCGGCCGCCCTGCGCCGCCTGGAGGACGGGCGCACCGAGTCCGCGCTGCACCGGCTGCTGACGGACGACGGCCACGACGTCCGCGCGGAGGACCTGCGCGCATGGGTCCGGCAGGCCCTTTCCCTGGGCCTGCTGTTCCGCGACGGCCGGACGTATGTGGCCCTGCCCACCTGGGGCGAACCGGTCCGGATGCCCGACGCGGCGGGGGTGACCGGATGACCGGGCTGCCCGCCGCCGTCGCGCACCGCGTCCGGGACCGCCGGGTGGAGGTGACCGAGCCGCTCGACCTGGGCGCGGGCGGGCGGCGGACCACGACGGCGGTCCAGTTCCTGCGCGAATGCCAGAGCCTGGGGCTCCCGGTGAGCTGGCAGGCCGCCGACGCCCGGACCCCGTACGACGCCCGGCTCCTGCGCCATCTGCCTCCGCCCGCTCAACTGCGCAGTGAGAGTGCGGAGTTGGGAAGCTGGCGCGCGGGGTATTCCTTCGGAATGCTCTATCACCGCCGTGGCCCCGGCTTCGTCACCGTCATGGACCGCAGGGAACCCGGCCGCGCGGCCCGGCTCACCCTCGACCACCCCGATCTGCTCTCCGCCTTCCACACGCTGCTGGACCCCACGCCCCTCGACGACCTGGACCCAGGCCGGCGGGAGGCCACCGGCCTGCTGGCCGCCGAGCGGCTGGCGCTGGTCACCGACGGGTGGGCGGTGGCCCTGCCACCGCGTGTCGGCCGCTGGCCCGTGCCCTGCACGGGGATCTGAGGGGTGGGCCCGGCGCCCGCCGGGGCCCGGCCGGTTCCGCTGCGGCGGCAGCGCGCCTTCGTACTGCTCTGCGGGGAGCAGATCGCCGGTTCCGTGGGACGCCAGGTCACTGCCCTGGCCGTGGCGCTGCTCGCGGTGACCGGGCTGCACGCGGGACCGTTCGCGGCGGCGGCGGTGCTCGCGCTGACCTATCTGCCCGGGGCGCTGCTGAGCCCGTTCGCCGGGGTGCTCGTCGACCGGGTGCGGCTGCGCCGGCTGCTCGTCGCGGTCACCGCCGCGCAGGCCCTCGTCGTCGGTTCGGTCCCGCTCGCGGCCGCCGTCGGAGGAGTGGGCCGCACCCAGCTGTACGGGGTCGCCGTCCTGTCCGGAGCCCTGACCTTCACGCTCTCGGTCGCCCTGCAGGCGGCCCTGCCCCGGGTCGTCGGACCGGAGCGGCTGCTGGCCGCCAACTCCGCGCTCACCGGGGCCCGTACCACCGGACAGATCGGCGGACCGGCACTCGGCGGTGTGCTGGTCGGTCTCCTCGGTCCCGCCCCGGCCCTGCTGGCGGGCGCCGCCGCCTACGCCGTGGAGGCGCTGCTCCTGCTCGCACTGCCCGGGGCACTGAACGACCCGCCCGTCCGGAGGAGCAGGGAGTCGCCGGCCGCCCTGCTCCGCGCGGGACTCACCGTCGTACGTGCCGAACCCAGGCTGCGGCTGATGGTCCTCGCGGGCGCCGGACTCAACCTCGGCAGCGGGGCGGCGGGCGCGCTGTTCGTGTACTACGCGACCCGTGATCTCGGCCTGCCCGCCTGGCAGTTGGGCACCTCGTACGCCGTGCACAGCGCGGCCACCATGGCGGGCGTGCTGCTCGCCGGCCGTCTCGCCGGGGCGACGGGCCTGTGGTCGGCCACGAGGATCTGCGCGCTGCCGGCGGGCGGCGCGGTCTTCCTGGTCCCGGCGGCCTCGCTGGGTCCCGCCTTCCCGCTGCTGCTGGCCTACCAGCTGTGCTACGGACTCGCCGTCACCGTGTGGGCGATCTCCATGACCACCCTGCAGCAACTGGCCACACCGGCCGCCATGCAGGGCCGTGTCGCCGGGTTCGTGCAGGCGGCACTGCTCGGCACGGTGCCGGTCGGAGCGCTGGCGGGCGGTGCGCTGGCCGCGGAACTCGGCAACGTGCCCGTACTGCTGGGGTCGGCCGCGGTGGCGCTGCTGGCGGCGACGGCCCTGTGGGCGCCCGGCGTCAGCCGACCAGCCGCAGGCGCTCCGCGCACACCCGGATCCGGACCGTCTGCCCCCAGGTGAGTTCCAGCGCGTCGCTCTCGATCCCGTCGCCGAAGACGACGAGCCGTTCGGACTCGACGGTGACGGACAGGGCCGCCGCGGCGGTGAGTTCGCCCGCCACCAGCGACGTTCCGGTGGCCGGCGACGGCCAGGCCTCCCGCACGAACCAGAGCAGCCGCTCCTCGGTGGGGGAGGGGAGCGCCGGCCGGGTGGCCCGCTCCTGCCACACCGACCGGAGCCACCCGGTGGCCCCGGTACCGGTCCCCACCAGCACCCCGGACGAGGCCTGGGCCGCGACGCCACCCCCCTCGCCC
>NZ_JBHYKH010000094.1:20899-22775 GCF_042741275.1 Streptomyces sp. NPDC058964 | reverse complement strand
TCACCCCCCCGCCTCTCCACGATGTCGACCCCGCCCGAACGCACCCCCCGTGGCTGGACGCCACGCCCGAGACCCGCGGGCTCGGGCCGGAGCGGCACGACGCCGATCTGCTGGACGCGGTGAACCGTATGCACGAGGAGAACCCCATGCTCGGCCTGCGCGGGGTCCGTCTGGGCCTGGTGGTGCCCGGACTGGTGGCCATGCAGGTGCGTGCCATCGCCGAGGCGGTCGTGGAACGCGTACGGTCCGGGGGCTCCCCCAAGGCGGAGATCATGGTGCCGCTGGTCGGTGCCGTGGAAGAACTGCGCATCGAGCGGGAAGAGGTGGAGCGGGTGCTGGCCGAGGTCACCGAGGAATCCGGCGTCCCCGTCCACTGCCCGGTGGGCACGATGATCGAACTGCCCCGGGCAGCCCTGACCGCCGGCCGGATCGCCGAGGAGGCGGAGTTCTTCTCCTTCGGCACGAACGACCTCACCCAGACCACCTGGGGCTTTTCTCGGGACGATGTCGAGGCGGCGTTCTTCTCCGCCTATCTCGACAAGGGCATCTTCGCCGCCTCACCGTTCGAGACGCTCGACCGCACGGGCGTCGGCCGTCTGATCCGGATCGCGGTGGACGAGGGCCGAGCGGCACGGCCCGGCCTGAAGATCGGCGTCTGCGGCGAGCACGGCGGCGATCCGGACTCCGTCCACTTCTTCCACTCCTCCGGACTCGACTACGTCTCCTGCTCGCCCTTCCGCGTCCCGGTCGCACGGTTGGAGGCCGGACGGGCCGCGCTCACCGGGACCGACATCAGCGACAGCAGGTGACGGAACGCGCGTGAGGACGCAGGACACGGGTGCCCTGCCCGGTCGTATGCCCGTCAAGGGCGGGCAGGTCGGTCCCCGGTCCCAGGAAACTCGGCCCCTGTCACCGGCCGGTCCTGGAGGGAGCCTGGAGGGGCCTCGCCAGGACCGGCCCGACCGGGCACTCCCGGCCCCGTCCACGGCGGGAGCCGGCACCGCACCGCTCCGTCGCGCTCCGCTCGTGGACGGCAGACCAGGAAGGAAGTGGGCGGCATGGCCCGCACAGTCGGCGAGGTGATGACCAGGGACGTCGTATAGGCGCACCGGGACACGCCACTCAAGGATGTGGCACGGCTGCTCGACCAGCACCGGATCAGTGGCCTGCCCGTCGTGGATCACGAAGACAAGGTCGTCGGAGTGATCTCGGAGACCGACCTGATCCGCCGCCAGGCGAACCAGGCCGAGGGCGGTCGGGTTGTCCGCAGCACCGTCACCGGTGCCGCCACGGCGGGGGAGCTGATGTCGACGCCCGCGGTCACCGTGCATCCGGAACAGCGGGTCTCCGACGCCGCGCGCGTGATGGAACGCCACGGCGTGGAGCGTCTCCCCGTCGTGGACGAGGAGGACCGGCTCATCGGCATCGCCACCCGCCGCGACCTGCTCCGAGTCTTCCTGCGTACCGACGACGAGGTCCGCCGGGAGGTCCTCGACGACGTCCTGGGCGCGTCGTCCCCGCCACCCCACAGCGTGGTCGTCTCGGTCCGGGACGGCATGGTCACGCTGGAAGGCCGGCTGGAACGCCGTAGCGACATAGCCCTGGCGGTCCGCTCGGCATACCGGGTGGACGGAGTGATCGGCGTCGTCAACAGCCTGACGTTCCGCGTCGACGACACCCTGCCGTCCACGCAGGGTGTCCGCTGACGTCGGTCGGCCGCGGCGGCCCCGCGAACCGCCCCGCACACGGTCGACCGGAGTCGTGTGGGGGTCCTCGGGGGGGGGACCCGGGGTTGAACCCACGAGCACCGCAAATCTGCCGCGCCCCCCCGCCCAGCGCGGGCGGCGGGGCGCGGGGGGGGCGCGCGGGGAGTGGG
>NZ_JBHYKH010000094.1:20233-20889 GCF_042741275.1 Streptomyces sp. NPDC058964 | reverse complement strand
GTCACGTCCGGTCGGTCAGCAGGCGTTCACGCCTCGAGCACGGAACTGCTCCCGCACCCGCCGGACCAGCTCGGGCGCCGGACTCGGGGTGTCGCGCAGCGGGAAGGGCAGACCGAGGGCTTCGTACTTGGCCGCGCCGAGCTTGTGGAACGGCAGGATGTCCACACGGTCGACGCTGTCGAGACCGGCGACGAAACGGGCGAGCCCGTCGACGGCCTCGGGGTCGTCGGTCCACCCGGGCACCAGGACGTAGCGGATCCACATGCGCTTGCCGAGCCGCTCGAGACGGGTGGCGAAGTTGAGGGTGGGGGCGAGAGTGCCGCCGGTCAGCCTGCGGTACCTGTTCGCGTCGAAGGACTTGATGTCCAGCAGTACCAGGTCGGTGCCGGCGAGCAACTCGTCGGTGGCGCGGGCGCCGAGGAAGCCGGAGGTGTCGAGCGCGGTGTGCAGTCCGGCCTCCTTGCAGCGGTGCAGGACCGCGCCGGTGAAGGCCGGCTGGAGCAGCGGCTCGCCGCCGGTGATCGTCACCCCTCCCCCGGCCGTGGTGACGAAGGCGCGGTACTTCTCGATCTCCGCCATCACCTCGTCCACGGAGACTTCTCGGCCGTCGCGCATGTGCCAGGTGTCCGGGTTGGCGCAGTACAAACAGCGCAGCG
>NZ_JBHYKH010000094.1:0-20224 GCF_042741275.1 Streptomyces sp. NPDC058964 | reverse complement strand
GTCCACGCCGGTGGACAGGTCCCAGGAATGGATCCGGCCGGTCGCCGTCGCGCCTCTCACAGCGATCCGTGGAAGGTGCGGCTGATCACGTCGAGTTGCTGCTCACGCGTCAGGCGGACGAAGTTGACGGCGTATCCGGAGACCCTGATGGTCAGGTCCGGGTACTTCTCGGGGTGTTCCATGGCGTCCTCGAGAGTGGTCCGGTCGAGGACGTTGACGTTCATGTGGAAGCCGCCGGCGCCCATGTAGGCGTCGAGGATGCCGACCAGGTGGCCCGCGCGCTCCTCCGGACGGTGCCCCAGGCCCTCGGGCGTGATGGTCGTGGTGAGCGAGATGCCGTCACGCGCCTGCTCGTACGGCAGCTTCGCGACCGACAACGCGGAGGCGGCAACCCCGTGCCGGTCGCGGCCGTTCATGGGGTTCGCACCGGGGGCGAACGGCTGCCCGGCCCTCCGGCCGTCGGGGGTGTTCCCGGTGTGCTTGCCGTAGACCACGTTCGAGGTGATCGTCAGCACCGACTGGGTGTGCTCGGCATTGCGATAGGTGGGGTGCCTGCGCACCTTGGCCATGAACGACTCGACCAGGCCGACGGCGAGGGCGTCGGCGCGGTCGTCGTTGTTGCCGTAGGCCGGGTAGTCTCCCTCGACCACGTAGTCGACGGCGAGGCCGGTCACGTCCCTGATCACCTTCACCCGGGCGTGCTTCACGGCCGACAGGCTGTCGGCCGCGACCGAGAGGCCGGCGACGCCGCAGGCCATGAAGCGGTGCACCGGATGGTCGTGCAGCGCCATCTCGATGCGCTCGTAGGCGTACTTGTCGTGCATGTAGTGGATGACGTTGAGGGCGTCGACATAGGTCCGCGCGAGCCAGTCCAGCATGCGGTCGTAGGCCGTCGACAGCTCGTCGTAGTCCAGGTACTCGCCCATCAGGGCAGGCGTCTTCGGTGCGACCTGCTCTCCGGTCAACTCGTCCCGGCCACCGTTGATCGCGTACAGCAGTGCCTTGGCGAGGTTGACCCGGGCGCCGAAGAACTGCATCTGCCGGCCCACCGCCATGGCGGACACGCAGCAGGCGATCGCCGTGTCGTCGCCGGTCCGCGGCCGCATCAGCTCGTCGGACTCGTACTGGACGGCGCTGGTGTCGATGGACACGCGGGCGCAGAACTCCTTGAATCCGGCGGGCAGCCGGGGCGACCACAGCACGGTCAGGTTGGGCTCCGGAGCGGGTCCCAGGTTGTAGAGGGTCTGCAGGAAGCGGAAGGAGGTCCGGGTCACCAGCGTGCGGCCGTCGAGGCCGATGCCACCTATGGACTCGGTCACCCATGTGGGGTCGCCCGAGAACAGGGCGTCGTACTCGGGGGTGCGCAGGAAGCGGACGATTCTCAGCTTGATGACGAAGTCGTCGACCAGTTCCTGGGCGCGCGTCTCGTCGATGGTGCCCTCCTCCAGGTCACGCCGGAGATAGATGTCGAGAAAGGTCGAGGTGCGGCCGAGCGACATCGCGGCGCCGTTCTGCTCCTTCACCGCGGCGAGATACCCGAGGTAGAGCCACTGGACGGCTTCGTGCGCGGTCACGGCGGGGCGGGTGACGTCACAGCCGTACGTCGCCGCCATACGGGTCAGCTCGCCCAGCGCCCTGATCTGCTCGGCGAGTTCCTCGCGGTCGCGGATGACGTGCTCGGTGGACGGCTCGGTGTCCAGCAGTGCCGTCTCGGCCCGCTTGGCCTCGATCAGCCGGTCGGTGCCGTACAGCGCCACCCTGCGGTAGTCACCGATGATCCGGCCGCGGCCGTAGGCGTCGGGCAGCCCGGTGATGATTCCGGCCTTGCGGGCGGCGCGCATCGCGGGTGTGTAGGCGTCGAAGACACCGTCGTTGTGGGTCTTGCGGTAGGTTCCGAACACCTTCGTCACGAGGGGGTCCGGTGTGTAGCCGTACGCCTTGAGACCGTTCTCGACCATCCGCAGGCCCCCGTTGGGCATGATCGCCCGCTTCAGGGGGGCGTCGGTCTGCAGGCCGACGATCAACTCGCGCTCCTGGTCGATGTAGCCGGGGGCGTGCGAGGTGATCGTGGAAGGGGTGGCGGCATCGACGTCGAGGATGCCCTTGCGCCGCTCCTCCGGGAACAGCGCGCTGACCTTGTGCCAGACGGCCAGGGTGCGGTCGGTGGGACCCGCGAGGAAGGACGCGTCACCCTCGTAGGGCGCGTAGTTGGCCTGGACGAAGTCGCGTACGTCGATCCTCTCGCGCCACGCCGTCCCGGCGAATCCCCGCCACGCCTGCGACCTGCGGCTGCCAACTGTCACCGTTGCGGTCATCGCCGGTTGTCCTCTCCCTGATTTCCGGTTGCGGTCCGTCACTTCATGCTCGTCCTTCGCCGGTCCCCGCCGTCAGTGCCGGACAGCGCCCCGCGCGGTGCCGGCGGTCCCGGACCGATGGGGCCGTTCGGCCCGGTACCGCGCTCCCGCGGAGGTCAGCCGACGGCCATGTCGGGGCGGACGAGCGTCCCCGACCTGCCGTGGACGATCTCGTACGCCGCGTCGAGGGCGCCGATCGCGGCCAGTCCCCCGGTGCGTTCCACGAACCGGGCGGCCGCCTCCGCCTTCGGGCCCATCGAGCCTTCGGGGAAACCGCCGCGGCGCAGGATGTCGGGAGTCGCGTCGAGGACGGGGTGCGGGTCCGCGGTGCCGTAGCCCTCGTAGACGCACGGGACGTCGGTGAGGATCAGCAGGAAATCGGCCTTGAGGTCCTCGGCGAGCAGGGCCGCGGTGAGGTCCTTGTCGATGACCGCCTCGACACCGCTCAGCGCGCCGGTGTCCCGGTCGGCGGTGACCGGTATGCCGCCACCGCCGGCACAGACCACCAGGGTGCCGCTGGAGAGGAGTTCGTGGATGGTCTCGGTCTCCAGGATCCGCTCGGGCGCCGGTGAGGGAACGACACGACGCCAGCCCGTGCCGTCCTTGGCGATGTGCCAGCCGTACCTGCGGGCGAGGGGCTCGGCTAGTTTCCGGGGGTACACCTGGCCCACGAACTTCGTGGGCCGGTCCAGGGCGGGATCGTCGCTCCGGACGAGGGTGTGGCTGACCAGCGCCGCGATCCGGCGTCCGGGCAGGGCATTGTGCAGGGTCCGTGCCAGCAGGGAGCCGATCATGCCCTCGGTCTGGGCACCGAGCAGGTCCAGTGGGTACGGGGCGGTCAGGGCCGGATCCGCCGCGCTCTCCATGGCCAGCAGGCCGATCTGCGGGCCGTTGCCATGGGTGATGACCAGCTCGTGTTCCTGGGCGAGGGCGGCGATCGCGGTCGCGACCCGGTCGATGTTGGCCTGCTGGACCACGGCGTCGGGGCGTTGGCCGCGGCGCAGCAGGGCGTTGCCTCCAAGGGCGACGACGATACGCATGGCCTCAGTCCTCCAGGGTGGCGACGAGCACGGCCTTGATGGTGTGCAGCCGGTTCTCCGCCTGGTCGAAGACGATCGAGGCGGGCGAGGAGAAGACCTCGTCGGTGACCTCGAGGCCGTCCAGGCCGTAGGTGTCCAGTAGTTCCCGGCCCAGACGGGTGCGGTGGTCGTGGAACGCGGGCAGGCAGTGCATGAACCGAACGTCCGCGTTGCCGGTGAGAGCGAGGGTCTTGCCGTTGACCTGGTAGGGCAGGAGCAGCTCGATGCGCTCGCGCCAGGTCTCGGCGGGCTCGCCCATGGAGACCCAGACGTCGGTGTGCAGAAAGTCGGCTCCGCGTACGGCGGTCTCGACATCCTCGGTGAGGGTGATGCGGGCTCCGGTGCGGTTGCCCCGGGTGCGGCAGGCGGCGACCAGAGCGGGGTCGGGCCACAGTGCCCGCGGCGCGGCGATGCGTACGTCCATGCCGAGCAGGGCTCCCATGGAGAGCAGGGAGTTGCCCATGTTGTTCCGGGCGTCGCCCAGGTAGCAGTAGGCGATCTCCGGCAGCGGCCTGGGGCTGTGTTCGCGCATCGTGAGCATGTCGCACAGGCTCTGGGTGGGGTGCGCGGTGTCGGTCAGGCCGTTGTAGACGGGGACGCCGGCGTGGGTGGCGAGGTCGGTGACGATCTGCTGGGCTGAGCCGCGGTACTCGATGCCGTCGAACATGCGGCCGAGGACGCGGGCGGTGTCAGCGATGGACTCCTTCGTTCCGACGTGGGTGTCGCCCGGGCCGAGGTAGGTGGTGCGGGCGCCCTGGTCTGCGGCGGCGACCTCGAAGGCGCAGCGGGTGCGGGTGGAGGTCTTCTCGAAGATGAGCGCCAGGTGCTTGCCGGTCAGCCTGGGCTGTTCGGTACCCGCGTGCTTCGCCGCCTTGAGGTCGGCGGCGAGGTCGAGAAGGTGGTGGATCTCGGCGGGGGTGAAGTCGAGTTCGCTCAGGTAGGAGCGGCCTCGCAGGTCGATGGTCATGGTGGTGTCCTTACGGGGGTGCGCTCAGGCGGCCGGGTCGCGTTCGATGGGGCAGCTCATGCAGCGCGGGCCGCCGCGGCCGCGGCCGAGTTCGGCGCCGGCGATGGTGACGACCTCGATGCCCTGCTTGCGCAGATAGGTGTTGGTCGTGACGTTGCGCTCGTAGCCGACGACGACGCCCGGGGCGACGGCGAGGAAGTTGCTGCCGTCGTCCCACTGTTCACGTTCGGCGTTGCGGATGTCCTGCGGGGCGGAGAGCATGCGGACCTTGTCCAGGTCGAGCGCCTCGGCCAGGGCCGTGGCCAGGTCCGGGTTCGGGGCGACGTCGAAGCCCGCCTCGCGGGTGTCGCTGGGCGTGAGCGTCCAGGACCGCAGGGAGTCCGCGAGGCCGGGATAGATGACGAAGGTATCGCGGTCGACCATGGTCAGCACCGTGTCGAGGTGCATGTAGGCGCGAGCCGCGGGAAGCTGGACCGCGATCAGCCGCCTGGCCGTGCCTTCGGCGAAGAGCCGGGCGGCCAGGTTCTCGACCGCCTGTGCCGTGGTCCGCTCGCCCGTCCCGACCATGACCGCGTCGTTGCCGAGGACGTGGACGTCACCGCCTTCGAGGGTCCCGACGGGACCGTCCAGCAGGGGCGCGGGTGCGGTGCCCGCGAACATCGGATGGAAGCGGTAGATGGTCTGGGCATGCAGGCTCTCGCGACGACGGGCGGGCTTGGCCATCGGGTTGACGGACAACCGGTCGTAGATCCAGCAGGAGTTGTCGCGCGGGAACAGATGGTTGGGCAGCGGGGCGAGCGCGAAGTCGTCGGCGCCGAGGGCACTCCAGACCAGGCTGTGCGGGGTGGTGAGCGGGAGGTCGCTTTTCAGGAGTCCGCCGATGAGGTGTCCGGCCAGCGTCTCGCCGTCCAGGTCGGCGAACAGTGCGCGCACCGGGTCGACCAGGGCAGGGCCCACGGTCGCCCGGGTGATCACCCGGTCCAGCAGCCACTCGCGGGCCTCGGGGATCTCGAGGGTCCGGGCGAGCAGGTCCGCGAAGTAGTGGACACGGGTGCCGTGGTCCCTCAGGACCTGGGCGAAGGCGTCGTGCTCCTCGCGGGCACGCTTGGCCCACAGGACGTCGTCGAAGAGCAGGGCGTCGACGTTGCGCGGGGTGAGGCGGGAGAGTTCGAGACCGGGGCGGTGCAGGATCACCTGGCGCAGGAGGCCGGTCTCAGAACCGACGTGGAACGTGTTCATTGCCTTGCTTTCTGGCTGGTGTCGGATGATCAGTCGTGGTGGCGCCCTGTCGACCGGAAGCGGCCGCGCCGGGCCGTACTGGGCCGCGGGGTGGTCTTGGTGCGCTCGGTGGACGCGGTCTCGGGCGCGCGGGCCGGGGGTTCGGCCGGCGGAGCCTCGTCGGCGGGAGCCCGTCGGTCGGCACCCGGGTCGCAGGTGACTGTCTCGCCGTACTCACCGCGGTCGCGCTTGAGCCAGACGTAGACCGGCAGGCCCAGGAGGATGACGAACAGGCCGTAGTAGACGGTCTGGTAGCCGCTGCCCTGGATCGACCAGTACGAGAAGGTCATCGCCAGGCCCGCCACGGTGACGTCCCGTGCCAGCCGACGCGGGCTCAGGCTCTCCCGGCCGCGCACCAGCAGCCAGTACAGCTGGGCCGCGGCGGAGAACAGATACGGGACGACGGCGGTGAGCACGCTCAACAGCACGATCTTCGTGAAGACGTCCTCGAAGCGCGTGTAGCTGAACACGGTGATCAGCGAGGCCAGTACGGTCGAGACGACGATGCCGAAGGCCGGGACGCCGCCCGCACCGCGCAGCCGGGCGAAGGCCCCGGGGAACAGGCCGTCACGGGCGGCGGCGTACGGCATCTCCGCGCACAGCATGGTCCAGCCGTTCAGCGCGCCGATACCGGAGATGATGGCAGCCACGGCCACGATGTCCCCGGCCCAGGTGCCGCCGAAGATGTTGTTCGCCGCGTCGGTGAACGGGGCGGTCGAATCACCGAGCCTGCCGTGCGAAACGGTCCCGAAGACCGCGAGGGTGCCCAGGATGTAGATCACCGCGCAGACGAGCGTGCCGTAGACCGTGGCCCGCGGCACGTTCCGCTCCGGGTCGCGCACCCGGCCCGCCACCACCGAGGCGGCTTCCAGACCGAGGTAGCTGAACAGGGCGATGGCGGCCGCCGCCGAGACGGCGCCGAGCGCCGACTGCCCACTGGCGTTGAACTCGCCGAAGTTGTCCGGTTCGATGAACAGCAGCCCGACGGTGGCCATGAAGACCAGCGGGACGAATTTCAGCACCGTGGTGACGACCTGGAAGGCGCCGGTGTTCCGGACCCCGGTGAGGTTGACCGCCGCGGGGATCCACAGACCGATCAGTGCGAGCAGCACAGAAATCCCGGTCCTGTGACCGGTGTTGACGAACACCTCCACATAGCCGACCCACGCCACCACGATCGCGGCGTTTCCGGCCCAGGCCGTGATCCAGTACGACCAGGCATTCAGGAACCCGGCGAACTCACCAAAGGCTTCTCGGGCATAGACGTACGGCCCACCGCTCGCCGGCACGCGCTTGGACAGCCCACCGAAGGTCACGGCCAGCGCGAGCGCGCCCAGCGTGACGGCCACGAACGCCACGAGCGCGATGGGCCCGTAGGGGGCGAGCGCCGACGGGAGCGCGAAGACCCCGGTTCCGATGATGCTGCCTATCACGAGCGCGGACGCGGCGGGCAGGCCGAGTGCTGCCGTGGCAGCGGGTCTTGAACCGCTGCGTGGGGACTTGGACATGGTGCGCTCCTTGCCGAGGTCGCTGTGGATCGGTCGATCGCAAGCGATCCAGCTCCGTGACCACGACCGTGGTCAGCGGCCACAGGTCCCCCGCGGGGCCCGTTGGTCCCGAGCGCGCATGCCCTCTCGGTCCCTGCCCCACTCTGTCCGCTCGCGCATGCCGTGTGTCGACCCGGCGTCAGGAGCACTGAGGGCGGGTCCGGTGCCGGCCGGCCGTGCAGCACGGTGGCCCGTGGGCTGGGGCGACTTGGACGAGGCCGTGGTCAGTGTCCGGTACGGCTCGCTGAAGGCGCGTCATGAACGCACCCCGCCCTCGGAATGCCGCGCGCGCTGTGGTCGACCGCAGTTCAGTGCGCCGTGCCGCGAAGCGCAACGTCCCGCTCGGGCCTGCAGTCGGTACCATGCGGTCGACCGTGCGGGCCCACGCGGCCAGGCCGCCCTCCCCGGCCGCTACCGAACTCGTCGGCTATGGACCACCCCGGCCGCGTGCACGCCAGCCAGCCCCTCGGCGGTACCTTCCCCACCGCGGCGTACAGCGTGCCCGTCCCACCCGCGCCCAGCTCCTCGGCCACCCGGAAGCGCCCGATACGCACCGGGTCCGAAGCACGACGAGCAGCGATCGGAGACACGAACTTCAACGCCGTCTGCTCGTTCGGAGAGTGTCCACGCGTTTTGACCGCCCGGCGCGGGCGGGCTGCTGGGGCCCCTCGGCCTGGGCCCGGCCCACCGGTTCGTCGAGCAACTGGCCGTCCACGGCTTTCGGCCGCACAACCTCGGCCGGCTCGATGGCCTTGTGGTTGGCCGCGCTCTCACTGGTCATCGATGCATCCTCCGTGATCGGGAGTTACACCGAACGATTTCCCGGGCGCGGCAGGATGCCGCGCCCTCGTGGTGGTCGGTTGCCGCTTGGTGCCGGAGACGGTCAGTACCGGGCACCGGCAGGGGCCGGGATGGCGTCGAGGTCCGCAAGGTCGGCCCCGGACAGCTGGACGTCCGCCCCGCCCGCGTTGTCTACAAGGTACTTGGGGGTCTTGGTGCCGGGGATGGGCACGACGTGCTCGCCCTGGGCGACGAGCCAGGCCAGGGCGACTTGTGCAGGGGTGACGCCGATACGGTCGGCGACTTCGCGGACCTTGGCCGCGATGTCGAGGTTGGCCCGGAGGTTGTCCTGCTGGAAGCGGGGCAGACGCCGCCGCTGGTCGTTCTCCGGCAGTTCGTCGAATGAGCTGAAGCGGCCGAGGAGGAAGCCGCGGCCCAGTGGCGAGTACGGCATCAGGCCGATGCCGTGCTCCTTGCAGTAGGGCAGCACCTCGGCCTGGACGTCGCGGGTCCACAGAGAGAACTCGGACTGCACGGTGGTGACCGGATGTATGGCCTGGGCGCGCTTGATCTGGTCCACGCTCACCTCGGACAGGCCCACGTAACGCGCCTTGCCGGCGGTGACGGCCTCGGCCAGGGCGCCCCAGGTCTCCTCGACGGGCACCTCGGGGTCGACGCGGTGGAGCTGGTAGAGGTCGATGTGGTCGGTGCCCAGGCGGTGCAGGCTGGCGTCGATGGCGGCACGCACATGCTCGGGTCGGCCGTTGGGCCTGACCAGGGGCGCACCGCCGGGACCGCCGGTCGGGTCGATGCACTCCATGCCGACCTTGGTGGCGACGACCGCACGGTCACGTCGGCCGGCCAGGGCCCGCCCGACGAGCTCCTCGTTGGTGTAGGGGCCGTAGACATCGGCGGTGTCGATCAAGGTCACGCCCAGGTCGAGGGCCTGGTGAATAACCGAGACGGAGGTGGCTTCGTCACGCGGGGTGGCCATGTCGTAGGCGAAGCTCATCCCCATGGCGCCCAGGCCGATGACGCCGACCTGCGGTCCGTGGGTGCCCAGGGTGGTGTTGCGCATGCTGTGTTCTGCCTTCGTGTCGGAACGGACGGCTGCGGGATCACAGCCCGTCAACGGAGAGCCGCCGTATCGACGGTCCACCGCGGCTTGTCCACTGTCGCGCTCCCGGACATCCAGTGGCAGGCCGGACGGTGCCGGGGAGCGACGTTCCGGGGAGTGACACGGCCCCCCACGGCCGCCTGGTGTCAGTCACCGCAACTGGCACACTGACTGCATGAGCCCTGACCAGCGCAGCAACGACCTGGCGGGGTTTCTGCGCGCCCGCCGCACCCAGGTCACCCCCGAGCAGGTCGGCCTCCCCACGGGACCGGGGCTTCGCCGCACCCCCGGACTGCGCCGCGAAGAGCTGGCCACCCTCGCCGGGGTCAGCGTCGACTACTACACCCGCCTTGAACGCGGCAAGGAAACCCGGCCCAGCCCCGCCGTCGTCGACGCCGTCGCCCGCGCGCTGCACTTGCAGGAAGACGAGCACGAGCACCTGCGCCGACTGGCCGCCCGGGCCGCCCGCACCGCCCCCGAGCCACCCATCGCGCCCAACCGCACTGTACGGCCGGGCGTCAAGCTCCTGCTGGAGAACCTGCGGCCCAGTCCGGCCTACGTCCTCAGCCGTACCCTGGACATACTCGCCGCCAACCCCGGCGGCCTGCAACTGTACGCGGGCATCGAGAGCTGGCCGGCCAAACAGCGCAACCTGGCCCGCTACTACTTCCTCCACCCGGCCGCCCGCGACCTGTTCCCTGAGTGGGAGACGCGCATCCGCGGGTGTGTGGCACGTCTGAGGGCCCTGGCCGGCACCGATCCGGACGCCCCTGACCTTGCCCAGCTCGTAGGCGAGCTTCTTCTGAAGAGCACCGACTTCGCCCGCCTGTGGGAGCGCTACGACGTCCGCGGCCATCGCCCCGGCACCAAGCACTTCCACCACCCTCAGGTCGGGGACATCACCCTCGACTACCAGGCCATGCAACTCGAAGGCACCCCCGGCCACCGCCTCGTCGTCTACTACGCCGACGTCACGAGCCCCGAGCACGACGCGATGGTCCTCCTCGACATGCTCGGCACCTCGAACGTCTCCGACACCGCCGGCCAGGCTGACACCCCGGCTCATGACCAGCGACCTGAACCGGGGCGTTTCTGACGGGCTGGGTGCCGTCATCCGCACGGAAGCGGTCCCACTCCACGAAAGACCCGCGGCCTCGGGTGGTACGCGTCCAGCACGGCACCTGGAACCGCGGCACATATACCGGGGGAATACGGGCGCCAGTCCTGCCCGCCCGGCGCAACGTCGGCCGCCCCAGGGCGCGGTGCAGCCCGGCTAAGCGTTTCACCGGACTCCGTGGTTGCGGTGAAGGTCCAGGACGTCGGCTCAGTCGGCCACTGTCCTGGCGGCAGCCGGCCCGCCAGGAACGGGTGCGGCTGTGGAAGCCGTGTGGAAACGAGCTCACGGACGTCATCTCCCCCCGGGGCACCCAGTTTTGGGGGCGGGGCCTCTGACCACTCGAGACGAGATTCCCCACAAGCGCCGTCGGCCGTGTCCAGCAAGCGCACGTGCGAGCTTATAGACGTCCGGTCGTCTATTATTGCCGACAGACGGCCATCCGACTCGTCTGGTGGCCGGGCAGTAGCAGAGAGTTATCAATTCGATGACGGGAGATGTCGAACATGCGTGTAGAGATATGGGCTGATATTGCCTGCCCGTGGTGCTACGTCGCCACGGCTCGCTTCGATCAAGGTCTCGCTGCCTTCGCTCACCGGGACCAGGTCGAGGTGGTGCACCGGTCGTTCGAGCTGAACCCGCAGGCGGAAAACGGCACGGTGCCGATCATTGACGCGGTCGCGGCACAGTACGGCCGCACCCGTGAGCAGCAGGTCGCCAGGGAGGAGCAGGCTGCGGCCATGGCGCGAGCCGTGGGTTTGGATTTCCGTATCGGTGGACGTGCCTTCGGGAACACCTTCGACATACACCGTCTCATTCACTTCGCCAAGACGCGTGGTCTGCAGGCCGAGTTGATGAACCTTGCCTTCCGTGTGAACTTCGCGGAGGCCTCTTCGGTCTATGACCGGGAGACTCAAGTCGGTCTGGCCGTGGAAGCGGGGCTGAATGAGGCGGAGGCGCGAGAAGTGCTCGATGACCCGGACGCGTTCGCCGCAGAGGTGCGGGCTGACGAGCGACTGGCGGCTGACCTCGGCGCCACCGGCGTGCCCTTTTTCGTGCTGAACCGGCGTTACGGTGTGAGCGGCGTGCAGTCGGCGGAGATGTTCACCCGGGCACTGGAACAGGCCTGGGCGGACCGACCGGCGGCGTGAGGGCTTCGCTGCCAAAGGCCGCACCCACGGCGGTTGCGTGATCGGCGGCGCCCTGGCCGCCGGGCCGGTCATTGAGCTGAGGCGGAGGCTGCCGCCGGGCCCTGTGGCGACAGGTCGGCGCTGTCGTGTGGCCGTGCACGACGGTCGATCCTCGGCCGTCGGTCACCTGTTCCAGGGTGAGGGCGGCCGTGGCGGTCGCCCCTGGGACAGCGCGCCAAGCCGGTCCGGCCATCTGGCCGGCCGGCGCGTCGACGTGCATCTCACCGCCGACGACGGCTACCGAGCCGTACGCAGCTACCCGCTCGCGGCACCGGCAGACGGCGACCGGATCGAACCGGACGTGCAGGACATGTCCACGGTGAGGTGTCGCCGTACCTCGCGGACGAGATCCCGACCGGCACCGACGTGGAGATGCGCGGGCCGCTCGGGAACCGGTGTGGCGGGCCGAGCAGTCCAAGCCGGCGCACCGCCGTACGGATCGTGTCCCCCTGCCGGTCGACGTGGGACACGACCCCCGCCGTTGTGCGCGCACGGCACTACTCCGGGTGGATGCCGTGCACGGACGTCGAGGCGTTCATCCGCCCCTACACGGTCACTTGAGAATCTCAAGCAGCCGGTCTGCGAGAATCGCGGCCGAGTGGGGGTTCTGCCCGGTGATGAGGTTGCGGTCCTCCACCATGTACGGCTCCCAGATCGGGCCGCGGCTGAAGTCGACGCCCACCTTTTCCTTCAGCTCGGTCTCCAGAAGCCACGGCACCCTGGGCGCCAGCCCTACGGCCTCTTCCTCCTCGTCGGTGAAGCACGTGACCCTGTAGCCCTTGAACGGGGACTCACCATGGATCCTGGTCGCCAGAATCGCCGACGGGCCATGGCACACGATGGCGAGGGGTTTGCCCGAGGCGAGCTGCGCCGTCAGCAGCCGGCCGACGTCGGCGTCGAATGCCAAGTCGGACATCGGACCGTGACCGCCGGGCAGGTACACCGCGTCGTAGTCCTCGAGGCGGACGTCCGACAGCTTGAGGGGCCGCCGCATCACCTCGGCGGAACGGATGATGGCTTCCAGCTCGAGGGCTCCTTCCTCACCGCCCGCCATCGAAGGGCGAAGGCTCATCATGTCGACGTTCGGGATCGCACCGCCGGGTGTCCCGACCACGACGTCGTGACCGGCCTCCGTGATCTTCTTGTACGGCATCGCGAACTCTTCGGCCCAATATCCCGTCGCATACCTGGTGCCGTCCTTGAGCACCCAGTACGTCGCCCCACTCACTATGAAGAGGACTTTCGCCATGGCTACCTCACCTCCTAGCCCCCTGAACTGGCCGTGTGTGATGCGGGGACGGATGGGATTCAGGTCGGACGCACAATTGGCCAGACATGTGCGAGGTTCTCCCCCATTGCACGCCGAGCACCACAGTCCGGCAAGTCAGCAACGATGCGGCCCCGGCCCGCATGCCGCCCCGGTTCGCGCACCGGGCTCCGCCCGCCTCACCGGTCCGGTAGCTGTGCGCGGTGCTCGGCAACACCGGAAGGAGCCCGGCGTAGACACAGACTCCGTACACGTCTCGCACACGGCGCAGACCGCCCGCTTCGTGTGCACCGCCAGGGCGTCCGACGCTGCAGGGATGCAGGCCGCCCCTGGAAAATGGCGTCCCCGTTGTCGGATACGAACGAGACCACGTGTGCGAGGCCCATGACCGGATCGCCTCTCCTGCGGCACCGATGCGCGTGCTGGGCGGTGTCCCGTCAGGTCGTGTGCACGACGGAAAGCGGGGCGCCTCGATCGGCATCTGGGCCCCTGACGCCCCTCGCCTTGGAACACCGCTCGCCCGCGGCTCCGCATGCCGTTGACACTGGTGAACTGATCAACTAAATTAATAGACGACCGGTCGGTTAAATCACCATCGGTCCCATGGTGCCGATCGCGTCCCGACCGAGGCCGGGCGCCCGGCGGAGCCGGGGCGGGCCAGCAACGAAGGCCTGCAGTTCGGGCACGCCCGCAACGCGCCACCGTCATCCGCGGCAAGGCCCGCGACGCGGCACCACTACCGCATGCTCCGCAGGAGACTTTCATGAGCAGGACGTTCTTCATCACCGGCGTCAGTAGCGGCCTGGGCCGGGCCTTCGCCCAGGAAGCTCTGGCCGCCGGCCACCTCGTCGTCGGCACGGTTCGAGATGCGGAGCAGGCTTCGAGGCACTGGCTCCCGGACGAGCCGTCGCCAGGGTGCTGGACGTGACGGACGACCACGCTGTCACGCAGGTGGTCGACGACATCGAGCGGAGCGTCGGCCCAATCAACGTGCTGATCGGCAACGCCGGTTACGGCCTGGAGGGCACCGTCGAGGAGACGAGCATGGAGGACGCGCGTCGGCAGTTCGACGTCAACGTGTTCGGCAGCGTCGCCGTCATCAAGGCGCCCCTCCCCCACATGCGGCGGCGACGCGGCGGTCACATCTTCACCGTGTCCTCCATGGCGGGGCTGACCGCACTGCCCGGGGTGGCCTTCTACGGCGCCAGCAAGTTCGCCATGGAGGGCATAGCCGGTTCGCCGGCCCAGGAAGTCGCCGGTTTCGGCATCCGCGTGACCTCGCTGGCGCTCGGCTCGTTCCGCACGGACTGGGCGGGTCGCTCCATGGTCCGAGTTCCGCGCGCCGTACCGGACCACGACGACGTGTCCGGTCCGATCCGGGCCGCCCGGCAGGAGAAGGACGGCAATCAGGCAGGCGACCCCGCGCGCGCCGCCCAGGCCGTGCTCCAGGTCCTCGACAGTGAGAACCCACCCGTCCATCTGGTGCCCGGCAGCGACGCCCTGCGTCTGGTCGAGCAAGGACAGCGCCAACTGGCCGACGATCTGGCCGCTTGGTCCGAGCTGTCGGCTTCCACCGACTTCCACACAGCCGAATGACCCCGCCCCCGCCCGCAACGACACCCCCTAGCAACGGTAAGAGGAGTTCCCATGGCCGCATCGACCTCCCCCGAGTCCCCGACTCCCGTGGATTTCTGGTTCGACCCCGTCTGCCCGTGGACATGGCTGACGTCCCGCTGGATCCTCGACGTCGCCGATAGACGCCCCCTAAAGGTGTCCTGGCACGTCATGAGCCTATCCATCCTGAACGGAAACCGGCTGGACGAACTGCCCGAACGCATCCGCGTGCTGATGGGCGATGCGTGGGCACCGGTACGCGTCCTGACCGCCGCCCGTCTCAGCCACGGACCCGAGGTGCTCGAGCCTCTGTACACCGCCCTCGGCACCCGCTACCACCTGCAGCAGCAGCCGAAGAGCCGGGCCACGCTGGAAGCGGCCCTACAGGATGCGGGACTGCCCGTGGACCTGGCCGGGGCCGGCGACACGGATCGCTACGACGAGGAACTGCGAGCGTCCCACACCCGAGGGATCACCCTGGTCGGCCAGGACGTCGGCAGTCCGATCATCGCCGTCCCGGGCGCCGACGCAAGCAGCGATCCTGTCGCGTTCTTCGGTCCCGTGGTTAACCCCGCCCCCAAGGGCGAGGACGCCGCCCGGCTCTGGGACGGCGTGATCACCGTGGCCTCCACGCCGAACTTCTATGAGATCAAGCGCACGCGTACCGGCGGTCCTGACTTCAGCTGACACATGTGCCCGACCAGTCGCCCTCCCGGCTCGCGCTGACAGTGCGATCCGGGACGGCGATGGGCATCAGGGGAACTCGATCTCCTCCGCGGACGGTCTGTACTCAGGTCAATCAAACGTGGCGCCCCTCGCCGACCCGGGATTCCGAACGGCGACGGCCAACTACGCAAAGAGAAACACTGTGCGGGCCCACCCCGTCGCCCTGGTCATCACCCGTCCCGGCCATCACCGAGCAACGGATTCCCCAGTGGGCGTTGATGCCCGACGACGCCGACCTGCACCCGCCTGCAGCGCCCCGGTCCAGGGGCGCGCGGCCTGCTGGCGGCGGAGCGGGGTCGGGTCGGGCCGTGTTCCTGAGGCGCCCGCGCCGATGACGTCCCTCGAAGCCGAAGTCCCCTTCCGCGCCGACACGTACTCCGCGTTTCTCACGTTTCGCCAACGTCCCCGTACACGAAGGCCACTGCCCGGGCCGGTCACCTCGACGCAGAAGTGCGCGTCGACGAGGGACGGGCCATTTCCCGCGCCGTGGGATACAGGCCCCCCTGTTCGTCACCGGCTTGACCGGTGACGGATGCAGCTGTCATCCTCTCACCGGTTCAACAGGTGACGCTGCGGGGGGTGCAAGCCTCCGCCCGCGAAAGAGAAGGCACAGATGGATCTGAAACTCGAAGTTGTGGTGCTTCCCGTCTCCGACGTCGACCAGGCCAAGGCCTTCTACGAGAAGGTCGGATTCCGGCTGGACGTCGACCATGTCGCCGACGACAGGTACCGCGTGGTGCACTTGACGCCTCCCGGCTCGCAGTGCTCGGTCCTCTTCGGCACCGGGGTCACCACGGCCGCACCGGGTTCGGTGCAGGGGCTGCACCTCATCGTCTCGGACATCGTGGCGGCCCACGCCGAACTCGTCGACCGTGGCATCGAGATGGGCGAGATCTTCCACGACGCGGGCGGGGTGTTCCACCGCGGCACGGAAGAAGCACGGGTCAGCGGACCGGACCCGCAGCGCGCCAGCTACGGCTCGTTCGCGGCCTTCACCGACCCGGACGGCAACGGGTGGGTGCTGCAGGAGGTGACGACCCGGCTTCCCGGCCGGTGACGTCAGCCGCGCCCGCCGGACACGGCTGAGGGCCGCGCGTTCCGGGCGGCCCGCCCCGCGGAGGCCCGAGCGCCCCGCGAGTGCAACCACCAGGGGTGAACGAGGAGTCCCTACCTACGACATCGTCACGGGAACGGGCCGCCTGGCTCAGTACCGTCGTCGTGGAACGCGAACTGCCTGGTGGTGAATGCTCGTTCTGGGCCTGGAACCCAGCAGGGCACTGCTGCGCCGGTGATCGCACACGACGAAGCGCGCCGCGTTCCTGGGCCTCCGGCCCGGGCCTGGGCACACGATGCGGGGCCGCTCGACGTGAACATGGTGCTCGCGCGCTACGGCAGGCCGGCGGCCCACCGGATGGACGATGTGCCCAGCAGGCTGCGCGTCGAGTCCGGCCACCGGGAAGACCACTTGACGGCCTCCCTCGGCGACGGCCGTCTCCTACGAAGTCACCGCCCGCGGCCCCAAAGGTCTGCTCGCCGTCCAGGGAACTCCAGTGCGCCGAGTTCGGCCGCCCGGACAAGGACTGTCGCGGCGCGATAAAGAACGGGGCCTTTCGTAGCGCGACGCCCGAGCGACCGCCCTTCCCGCCGCTCCGCCGACCGCAGCGGCGGGAAGTCCCGTCAGAGATGAAACGTGTGCTCCATCCCCGGAGGTTCACATTCAGGCGTCGGCGGCCGCCCCCGTTTCGGCGGCCGGAAGCTCTCGGCCGGAAGCGGCTCCGGCGCGCGCGACCGTGTGCAGCGCCGGCATCGCGTGCGGGAACCCGATGCGGAGCGCGAAGGCGGCGAGCGCCGCGGCCAGGACGATGCCGGCGGCCAGCAGCAGAGCCTGGTGGTAGCCGTGGTGCAGGAAGGGAGTCGCCACCAGTGGGCCCAGGATCTGGCCGACCGAGTACCCGGCGGTGAGCAGGGCGACGGCGCGCGGGAACCGCAGATGCGTCCCCGCCCCCAGGGCCAGGGTGCTCACACCGATGAAGGTGGAACCGAACAGCACCGCCGAGATCAGCGCGGCCGCCACTCCCCCCATCAGCGCGGGCAGGGCGATGCCCACGGCCTGCACGCCGAGCGCGGCGAGCAGCAGGTCCGGGCGGGACCAGCGGCGCCCCAGTCCGGCCCAGAGGGCGGAGGAGGGGATGGCCGCCAGACCCACCAGTACCCAAGCGCCGCTGCCGATCCAGCCGGGCGACGTCTGATTGATCGCCGCGACGAGGAAGGTGCCGGCGATGATGTAGCCGATGCCCTCCAGCGTGTAGGACGCGAACAGAGCGCCGAACCAGCGGTGGGTCCGCGGCCCGGCAGCCCGGGCCTGAGGTGCTGGTGCCGAGGAGGCCGCCGGGGCAGCCGGCTCCGGAGCAGGCTCCGGACGCAGGTTCCAGGCGCCGAGGGTGAGCGCCGCGGCCAGCGCCGCCGAAGCCCACCAAGCGGCCTGCCAGTTGCCGACCGTGCGCAGCACGAGGACGAGCACACCGGACAACGCAATGCCCGCCCCGACACCGCCGAAGGCCCAGCCGGGCAGGTGGGCCGGGTGCTCGCGCAGATGGCTGAGCAGGGAACTGACGGCGCTAACGAAGATCATCGCGCTGAAGACTCCCGCCCCGAGGCGAAGGAGCAGCCATACGGTGGCGCTGTGGGTGAGCGGCATGCCGGCCAACGTGGCGACCAGGGCCAGCAGACAACCGCGCAGCACCGCCGGTGAGCGCACCAGCCGCGGGACGAAGGTGCCGACCAGGGCCCCGATCAGATAACCCACGTAGTTCGCGGTCGCGAGATTCGCTCCGGCTCCGGCCGACAGACCGGCCTGTGCGTGCATCAGCGGGAGGATGGGGCTATAGACGAAGCGGCCGACGCCCATTCCCGTCGCCAGTGCGGCGGCGGCCTGCAGGACGTGGACCCACGGTGACCGATGCGCACCTCTCGCGGCGGAGGACGTGTCGCGCGGGGACTCCATGACCAGCCCCCGGCCGCCGCCGGGAGCCGTCGAGTTGACGCATCGCCTACTTGCCATGCAGCCAGGCTGCGCCCACCAACCCGGCGATATCCACGACCTGTTTCCTCCCTGCTGCCAGCGTCAGCCTCCCACCGGCCGCGACGGTCGCCCGACCGCCGGGTGCGAGGCCCCGACGCGCGGCGAGGCCGGACGGCCACGCACCGGTCAGCATAGTCGAACGGTCGTATACTTTCACCCATGGGACGGACGAGTGATGCCAGGAACAAGATCCTTACCGCTGCTCAGTCGCTGATCGAGCAGCGGGGTTACTCGGCTCTGGGCGTCGCCGAAATCTGCAAGACGGCAGGTGTGCCCAAGGGGAGTTTCTACTACTTCTTCGAGTCCAAGGAATCCCTGGCGCTCGCCGTGATCGATGAGCACTGGGCCGCCGAGCGGCGCGAGTGGGAGCGGGCTCTGAGCGGCGACGCCGAGCCCTTGCAGCGGCTGAGGCGGCTGTTCGAGGCCATGGAGACGCGCCAGCGGGCCGGCCAGGACGGCTGCGGATCGGTTCTGGGGTGCATGTACGGGAATCTCTCCCTGGAGATGAGCAATCGGGCCGACGCCGTACGACTGCGTCTGCAGGACATCTTCGAGGAGCAGGTGGAGATGGTCGGCGCGGTCGTGGCAGAGGCCGAGCAGCACGGCGAGGTGACCGTGAGCGACACGCAGGGCGCCGCCCGGTCCCTGGTCGCGCAGCTCGAGGGTCAGGTGCTCTTCGCCAAGCTGCACAACGACCCCGCTCAGCTCAGCACGCTCTGGCCGAGCTGCCTCGCCCTGCTGGGCATGCGGAATCACCAGGTCCCGGCCCACGCCTGACACGAGCACGCGCCGACCCACGCGCGCCGTCGGGGCCCGCGCCCACTCGGAGCGGGTCGACGACGCCAGGTGGGGGGGGCACGTGACGACCGCCGGCGCCACGGCCGTGCCGCGGGTCGTCTTCACTCATCCCGAGTGGCGTCGGTCGCCCCACCACGTGCGTCGCCGAGCGCACCGGGCGGCGGGTCAAGTTCGTCGACCACGGCATCGGACGCGCCGCGGGTGCGCGCCGGGTACGCCGAGCGCCACCGCGGTACGGCTTACCTGTAGCTCGACGTGGACAGGGACGCCATGTTCGGCTTCACCTTCGTCGGCCCCGGCGACGGAGAGCTGCTGTACTCGGCGGCCCGCCGCGGTCGGTGAGGTATCCGTGCGCAGGCCGTGGCAAGCCCTCCCGGCGTTCCCGACGATCAGTGAGGTCTGGCCGCGGCTTCGGGAGGCCTGCCGGGGCTGAGGCAGGCGCAACCCGGCGCTCCCGCCGCGATCGCACGCCTACTGTGACCCGGCCGTCCTCGCGTCGTCCGGTTCGGTCTGCCTTGGCGGCGGAACCTCCGAAGGGCATCTCCGGACCGTCCCGAGCAGGCGGACCCGGCGCAGACGAGCAGGGGCATCCACACATTCCGATCGCTTCACGAATCCTCCCGTAGTTGCGTCGACGTCCGAGGTGCGCCGCACACGCAGCGCGGCAGGCTCGGCGTCAGATGGGTACGACCGGGCAACCAGGAATGATCACGACGTATTCCGCGACGCCGCGGGCAGATGTGTGGGTCACCTCACCCTGGCCGGCCAGTACTGACGTCCGCTCAACCGGTCGGCGTTGTGCGGGATACACGCCGAGGATGCACGCTACGGTCGACAAGAAGCGCAGCTCCCGCAGGGCGAGTTCGACCCCTGTCTCGTCGGGATGGCCCTCGATCTCGGCGTAGACCGGCGGGCGTGCAACCCGGCGCCCAGCTGACAGCTCTCGATCGCAGCTCCCCGGCACACGTCGCGCGGCGATTGCCGCCGCGGGCGTCCGTCACGGCCGGCCGCGAGTGCTCGCGCGGGTGGCGTCCGGGCCGCCTTCCCGGCGTATGGTCAGCCGCACTCCCCTCACGTGTGCGGTGCTGACGAGCGGGCGCGTGGGTCCGGCCACAGGCGCGGCACCTCGCCCCGCCGGGTTCCAGTCGGCCCGTGCAAGACACGTATGAGACGCACCGGGACGTCTCTGCCGACATGTGTGTGCCTGCAGCAGAAATTGCCTCACTTTCGCGGTCGCTCCGCCCGGGGCTCTCGGGAGCCGTGCACAGGGAACGAACTCAACCCGTCACCGTTTTGACTGGTGACGGATAC
>NZ_JBHYKH010000093.1:0-22855 GCF_042741275.1 Streptomyces sp. NPDC058964 | reverse complement strand
TCCCGCCCCCCCCCCCCTTTCTAACACCGCGGGGGGGGCACGGCCCCACGCCTTGGGGGGGGGGGCCGCACCGCCCGTGAGCGGGAACCGGTCGCTTCGGTCGCTTCGGTCGCTCGGGCGGGCCTTCCTCGCCGGTCAGCAGGCGTACGCCGCCGCGCGGACCGGCGCTCGTCCGTTCGCGCCGCGTTTCAGCCGTGAGTCCGAGGCGGCTCGGACCGCGCGGAGTGACCGCTCCGCCGATCCGGGGCGGTGCGATGCGGGCTCATCCGTCGAAGTCGCTGCTGCCGAAGGCCGGATGCCGGCATGAGCCCGCCTCATTCGCCGCCACCCGATCGTGCGCGAGAGACCGCGCTCGCCCTCGGACGGCAGTCTGGAAGCAGCTCACTGTCCCAGGCGCTGGGTCTTCTTCGCTTCCGCCTTCGCCTGGAGCGCGAGCGCCTTCGGAGACTGACCGTAGAACCACCACGTGTACCAGGTGGTCCCAGCAAAAAGCGCAGCGAAGCCGATCGCCCATGGCGCCATTCCAGTCGGCGAAGCGCCCCGAGCCAACCAGTACATGACAAGCCCGAAGACAATGGCGGCCCCTCTGACGGCGGACGCCAAGGTGCGCTTCAAACGGTTCGAAATGCCGCACACCGTAACAGCCGTCCACTGACGTTGCGTCAGCAGCATCGCGGCGCTCGCCATGCCGCTCCCCGCAGCGGCTGACCCTTGGGCTGCTGAACTTCATCGACGCCTGGAACGAGTACATCCGGGCGCTGCTCGTCTCGACAGCCGACCCGGACGGGACGGCCTTGCCCGTCGGCATCCAGCTCCCGCGGGACTACACCGACCCGACCCGCACGCTGCCGCGTCCATCGCTTCCACCCGAAACAAGCGGGGACTCACTCCGCAGTAGATCCTCATGGGCTTGTTTCACGTCCTTCCGTCGGGAGTGCGTGTTGCTGGTGGTCACAGCCGTGGAGGCACGCGACTCCCTAATGGAAGGGCTCTGATGGCCCATCATCGGATCAGCCGTTCGTGACCCCGGCTGCCCGCGGGTTCCTCGGTCTTTGCAAGGGGCTCGGAAGCTCCCAGTGAGCTGAGAGGTGTTCCCGCGAGGGGCTCGGACCACGAACATCATCGACTGGATCGCGTGATCACTAGAGATCTTCAATGGCTGAGCTTATGGCGGTTGGAAGTCGAGGCCGGTCTTGGCAATGAGGCAGTCGATGAGGCCGGGTCGGTACTGCATCCGTTTGAGCCGGGTCTTCACGGGAGGGGACCTGCACGCTCCAGCCGATGCGGTGCAGCAGCAGGTCCAGCCCGGCCAGGGTGTACTCCACGCCGAACCCGCGTCGCACGACCTCGGCGATCCTCGCCAGAGTCCATCACTGGTCGCTCCAGCCGGCAGCGGCCGGTCCGGCATCCAATACCGCCTCCAGCATACGTAGTTGACTCGCATCGAGCTGGCATCGGGCACCGCCCGGCCCCTTGGAGACCAGGGCCTGCCGCCCACCCGAAGCCAACGCGCGCCGCCAGCGGTTCGCCGACATCCTGGTCACCCTGAATTGCCGGGCCACCTCCCGGTCACTGGCCCCCGCCTCGATCAGATCAGCGGCCGCCAACCTGACCCGCTCACGCCGAATCCGCTCCTCAACTGTCAGCCCTCCGCCATCGGGATACCTCATCCCTACGGCATAGCACGGCCCACGACAGCCGTCACGACCCCACGTAACCCACACCCATAAAGATCTCTAGAACGGAAGAGAAGTCCGGTGGGGCCTCTGCCATCAGATAAGGGCGGGCCGAATCGGATCGGTAGGATCCCATTCAGATGCCCATGCCACTTCCGCTCCGTGCCTATGGAAGAACTTCCGCTCCGAAGGGTAGATCGGATAAGCTCCGACGATTTCTATGAGATCGTCAGCATCTCGCCCTGGCACGGCTGCCAAGTTAATCTTCGACTCCAGGTGCAGCCTAGGCTCAGGCAACCCCAAGAGAAGGCTACTCAATCCCGAACCCTCAACATACGGCTTCTCGTAGCCGATGACCATCCCGGGAACGAAGGGACACAAGCCACGCAAGGCGGCGACAGCGACAGCCGGAACCATCGCCCATTCGTGACTATCCGAGCGCATGGTGATGCATAGTTCACGCCCGAAGGCCGGCGAGTCAGCCAGCGTCGAGAGCCCATATGTAAAGCCAGTGATAAATCCCAGCTCAGGGCGGTTCGCGAACACCACCGAGAAGACCCGCCCGTCATCTGGAGCACGCGGCGTGACCTCACGAACCTGCGGAGCAGCGCCAAGCGTCATGCTCAAATGCTCTACGAAGCGAGCGAACCGCTCAGAACCACCAGACTCAGTCACCTGAGCACTACCTTTCCATGCGATGAGTGGGATGACCCAGCCCAGAATCATCCCACTCCAGCGGCATCACGGAGAATGTATCGATCCAGGCGGCGGGAAGAAGTGCCCGTCAGCCGCATCCCACCATTCCGTCAAATCGTGATCAATATACGAGTTGAATTCATCAAATCGACTCGCCGGAATCCGCCATTCAGTGAGCCCTTCCGTCAGTCCCATTGAATTCTCCAGCTTATACTCTAGACTCCCTTCTTGGTTGGGCCCCATCCCAAAGGCCTCTCTAAACCCTGGCTTCATCACGAAAACATGCATCCCAAGGTCATGTCCATCGCCCGCATAATGTGCAGCACCCTCGGGCAGATTGGACAGGTACGCAGTAGGGTGATTGCCGGAATGATTAGCTGGATTCAAGCCAATCGCCTCGCTGGCCCTGTTGCCCGTGCCCGGGGATCGATACAGGACAACGGGATCATCACCATTGCCGACTACGCAACTTGCATTCGTATTGTGGACCAAAATCGGGACGCCGCCCGCCACCACATAGTACGTGTGGAGTTGCTGGACGGTGAGGTTCCAGCGGTTGGCGGCGCCGGGGTTGGGGCCGGTGGCGACCACGTACGCGTGGTGATTGGTAGCTGTGTTGAGGGCGTCGCCGTGTTGGAGCTTGCCGGCGGGGACCCAGGTGTGGGTGGTGTCGTCCCAGAAGGGGTGGTTGGCAGTGGTGTGGAGGGTGGCGGTGCGGCCGCCCTCGGTACGGATGGTGAGGTCGAGCAGGTCGTGGTCGTGGTTGATCCACACGTGCTGGACCGTGCGGGCGCCTACGTGTTTACCCGTCTTTTGATCGGCTGCTTCAACCCTGTCGCCGGTCTTGATCTTGCCGATCGGCTTGGTCTTGCCCTTTGCCATCAGGACGGGCGTATCGGGCGAGAAGCTGCACTTCCCAGACCTTCCGGCCTTGGCGGGCGCTGTCCCCGACGAGCCGGTGTCCGGTTCGCTCGGGCGGGCTGCCGACGCGTCCGCCTCTCTGGTCGCTTGCTCGGTTCGGGCCCTTGCATTTGCCCGCTTCTGGGCGACTAGGTCCGCAGCATCGGCGGCTGCTTCGTTGAACGCCTTGGCGCCCGCGCCTGCGCTCGCTGCCGCGCTGCTGTCGGCGTCCGAGAAACTGGCGCGCCCGGCGTTGGCCTCTTCGCCCTCCGAGGCCCAGGCCCCCAGGCCCGCGCTGCCGAGCCACACGGCGACCTGACCGGTCTTGTAGGAGTCGGTGTCCTTGAAGTCGCCGTTGAAGACGTCGTTGCAATAGTCGGCAGCGCCGCTGAAGACTCCGGCGAGGTAACAGTCCGGGTTGATTCCTTCAGCAACCGTGTTGACGGCACCTTTGAAGAAGTTGCCGACCTTGTCCATGAACGAGGACGAGTGATGGGGGGCCGGTGGTGCTGAACCTGTTCCTGCCCCACCACCTGAGGTATTGGTGCCAGTGCCACTGGAGGTGTTGGTACTGCCGCCTCCGCCTCCGCCCCCGCCGCCACCGCACTTCGTCCAGCCGCCGCTGCACTGCGTGCCGTCGGGGTTCACCAGGATCGTGCCGGTCGGGTCGCTGCCCGACGCCGGGTTGTCGCCAGCGTAGGTGTAGCCGCCCATCTGGTTGGGGTCGCCGGCCTCGAAGAGGGGGTCGACGGTGAGGAAGTGGCCCAGCGTGGGGTCGTAGTTGCGGGCGCCCAGGAGGTTCAGGCCCGTCGTGGTGTCGTTCGGTTTGCCGAGGAAGCCGTGGTTCTCGTCCGGTGCCACCCAGGTGGACGGTGCGGTGCCCCTCGGGTTGCCGTACGGGTCGTAGTAGCGGCGGGTGACCGCCAGGGTGGAGGCGTCCACGGCCGTCGTCGCCGTGCCCTGCCCGTTCGCCACCTGGTAGGTGACATTGCCGGTGCTGGAGCGTGTGATCGTCGTGCCGTCCGGCCCGGTGTAGTACCGCAGGCCCGTGCACGTCTTGGCCGACACGTCCAGGGTCAACTGCTCGGCGCCGCCGAAGAGGTAGAGGATGCGGGTCTTGTCCGTGCCGCCGACCGACGCGGTCTGCTCCAGCAGGTTGCCGTCGGCGTCGTACAGGTACTTGCTGGTGTGGTCGGTGGTGCCGGACGGGGTGGAGACGGCGGAGGTGCGGCCCTCCTCGTTGTAGGTGAACGTCTGCGTCTGACCGGCGGGGAGCGCGCCGGCCTTGATCGTCGACCAGGTCTGGCCCTTGCCGCCGCAGGTGGTCAGGGTCAGCTGGGTGCCCTTGGTGGCACTGGCGCTCGGGTCGGTCAGGCACAGGGTGCTCTTGGCCGCGTTGACCAGGGTGCCGGTGGCCGTCAGGCGCCACTTCTGGGTGGCGTCGGTGGAGCAGGCGTCGGCGACGACACCCGTGCCGGCGGCGGTGGCGTTGCCCGCGGTGTCCAGGCAGAAGCCACCCGCCTTGACCGTGCCGTCCGTGCTGATCGCCCACTTCTGGGCGGTCGAGGACGAACTGCAGGCACTGACCTCGACCTTCGCGCCGGAGCCGGTCTCCTCCACACACAGCTTGCCGCCGCCGGTGAGGGTGAAGGCGGTGCTGAGCGGTCCGGTCGTCTTCGTCGCACGGCTGATCGTGTTGCCGGCGTTCTTGCCGCCCGCGTCCGTGTACGACGGGGTCTGGGTGGCCGATCCGGTGCCGGGGTTGCTGGTAGTGGTGGCGCCCGCCTGGTTCGGGTGGGTGGCGGCGGTCGTGCCGTCCGTGCCGGGGTAGGCCGTGGCCTGGGTGGTGTCGGCAAGCGCGTTGCCGCTGGTGTCGTGGTCGACCATGCCGGTGCGGTCACCGAGCAGGTCGTAGGTGTACGTCTGCCAGTACGGCGCCGGGCCGCCGACCGTCTTCGTCTTCACCGGCGCGGTGCTGGTCTGCACCGAGGCCGTCGTGCAGCCGCCGACCGCGCCCACGGGGGCGCTGCCGGAGTCGGTGATCCCGGCGGTGTCCGTCCAGGCGGCGGTCAGCCGCTGGAAGGAGTCGTAGGTGAAGCACTGGGTGTCGTGCGTGGTGTTGTTCTGCAGGTCGTCGGTGGCGGTCCGTTCGCCCGCCTGGTTGTAGCGGTAGTTGACGACGTCCAGCGCCGTGGCCGAGGTCTGCACCATGCTGCTGGTCTGTGTGGTGCGGCCGGTGGTGGCGTCGTACTGGGCGAAGGTCGCCAGTTCCTTGCCGACCGGGCCGTAGTTGGCCCGCAGCACCCGGCCGAAGGGGTCGTGGACCGTGCCGTCGAGGTAGGAAGGGGTGTCGGAGACGCTGATGTCGCCGCCGAAGCCGTCCAGGACGCCCTGCAGGGTGTAGCCGTATCCGACGCGCTCCGCGGGCAGCCCGCCGTCGGCCTTGTAGTCGGTGGTCGACAGCAGGCCCGTGTTCGGGGTGTAGGAGGAGGCCAGGGCGTAGGTGACCGTGCCGGTGTCCTTGCCCGCCGTGCCCGGGAAGCCGTCCGCGGAGGGGATCGTGAGAGTCGCGCCCAGCGGCTGGTAGGCGGTGTTGTAGGTGGTGACGGCCTCCGTGTACGCCTTGCCGCTCGCCCCGCCCACATAGCGGGTCGAGGAGGTGGGATAGCCCTTGGCGAGGGTGTCGTAGAGACGGGAGGTCAGCTGCTTGGCCGGGTCGGGCGTCGCCGACCAGGGTCCGGTGTACTCCGCGGTGGCCCGGTTGTCCCAGTCGTATGCGTACGACAGGACCTGTCCGCGCGGGTCGGTGGTCTGCAGCAGGTTGCCCGTGACGTCGTACTTGTCGAAGGTCGTCGTGCCGGCGTCGGGGTCGGTCTGGGACGTCTTCTCGCCGAGCAGGTCGTACTTGTAGGACCAGCTGTTGCCGGCGCTGTCGCGGATCGAGTCCACCTGTCCGGCGGGGGTGTACGTGTAGCGGGTGGTGGCGTCGGCGGCCGGCACCGCACCTGCCGTGCCCTGCTTCCACGGCGTCGAGCTGCCGTCACCGCCGACCACGGCGACAGTGGAATCCGCCCGGACCTGGAAGGTGGCGCCCGTGGCACCGGTCAGGCCGGTGCTCCACTTGGACGTGCCGGAGGCGGTGTAGACGGCCAGGTTGCCGTCCGTGCCGAACTGGGCATAGGCGCCCGGGTTCCCGTTCGTGCCGCTGGACCAGATCGTCTTGCCCGTGTTCAGCGCGCTCAGCACGAGGTTGCCGTCGGCCTGCATGGTCAGGCGGACGCTGCTGGAGGTCAGCGAGGTGCCGGACGGGATGACGCTGCCACCCTTGAGGGTCACCGTGGCGTCGGTGTTCTTCACCACGGACTTCACGGTCTGGCCGAGTGCGTTGGTGAATGTCGCGGTCGGGGAGCCACCGGCCGGCGGGAGTGTGTCGGTCTCGTCGGCGCCCGGATACGACGTGCCGGTGCTCCACTGCTTGACAGCCTGGTGCCACAGGGTGCTGGCGGTCGCGCGGCCCTGGCCGTCGTACGTGGTGGTGGTCTCGGCCGGGATCTCGTTCTCGTTGGCCGCGTAGAGGGTGGTGGAGGGGGCGTGGTCCGGCTCCGAGTACGGCGCGTACGAGGCCGATGCCCAGCCGTGGGAGTCGTAGAAGGTGTCGGAGATGATCCGGCCGGAGTCCGAGTCGCCGTCGGCGGTCGTCTGGGTCTGCCGGGGCTGGAGCATGCCGTCGTAGATGCTGACCGACGTCGAGTAGGTGCCGTCCTCGCGCAGGGTGCGTGTGGTGACCGAGGTCGGGTCGCCGGGCTGGGTGATGGTGCCGCCGGGGGCGGGCACCGCTCCGGGGTTGATCGAGTACGCGAACTTCATGTCCGCGCCCTGCGTGGCCTTGTCGCGTCCGGGCAGCCAGACGGCGGTACGGCGGCCGAGTGCGTCGTAGGTGATGTCGGTGACGCGGTTGTTGGCGTCGACGTTCTCGGTGGTGAGGCCGCGCAGCGGATCGAGGGTGGAGGTGACCTTCCACTGCTTCTGGTTGGTGGAGGCGATGCCGGTCGGGTTGGTGTTCCCGCCGGAACTCGACCACTTGGGCGTGTAGTCGGTGTGTGTGCCCTTGCCGGTGGCGTCCAGGGTGTCGGTGGCACGGCCGGCCCCGTCGTAGGCGATTCCGCTGGTGGTGCGCCAGTTCTCGGTGCCGTCGCTGCCGTAGCCGGTGGCGATCTGGGTGCCGGTGACATGCGGGTGCGTGACGGTGCCGTAGCCGCCGAGGTCGCTGACCGAGCCGTCGCCGTCGTAGTAGATCTTCTTGTCGGAGAGCAGTGTGTCGGTGCCGGGCTTGGTGCCGCACGGCCCGGAGACCGTGGTGACGCGGTCCGGGTAGGACAGCAGCATGCCGTTGCCCGCCGAGGAGGACGGAGAGGCGTAGTCGGCTGTCGTGCACTTCTCCTGCGCGGCCACGGAGGTGTCTCCGTGCGCGTCGACCGACTGGACGCGGCCCTGGTCGTCGTAGGCCGTGTCGGTGCGGGTGTGCCGCCAGGTGCCGTCGGCGAGCAGGGCGTAGCCGTGGCTCTGGCTGGACTGGATCCGGCGTGCGGTGAGGTCGGGCAGGGTGGAGGTGGCCGGCTTGCTGTCGCCGGGGTTGTCCTCCTGTGTCCAGCCGGTCCACGGGGTCCGGTCGGCGTGGGCTGTGGTGGTGAAGGTGAACGGGCCGCTGACGGTGGACGCGTTCACCGTGCCGCCGGAAGCGCTATAGGTGTCCGACTGCAGGGCGGTGCCCGCGAGTTGGTCGGCGTCGGTGACGGTCGTGACGGTCTTGCCGCCGACGGTGGCGTCCAGGCTGACCGAGCGGCGCGTGCCGTCGGCCTTGTAGTCGCCGTCCATGCCCTGCAGATAGGTGGTGGTGAGTTGGGTGACCGGCTCGGGTGCCTTGCCGGTGCGGACGGTGACGGTGCGGAAGCCGCGGAACTGGTCCCAGGTGCGGTACTGGTCGTCGGTGAAGTCGGAGTCGTCGCGGTGCCAAGCGGGTCCCGAGTAGGAGTACGTGGAGACCTGGGCCTCGGAACCGGCCGGGATCTTGGACGAATCAGGGTTGTACTGGGCGGCGATCGTCAGGTCGGCGACGGTGACGCTGTGCACGGTGGTCTTGTTGAACCAGTCGGCGATCGGCTTGGAGTCGCCGGGCACCGTCCAGTACACGGGGTAGCAGGAGTCGGTGTTGGAGTCGGCCTTCTTGATGTCGAGCTTCTTGTCCGCGCACGGGTTCTGGTTGTACTCGACGGTGATCGACTCGCCGGTCTCCGTCTGGACGCTGGAGATGCGGGGCCGGTAGAGCGGCGGGGCGGACGGGGAGTCGTCGTCGACCCGGTTGTCGATCTCGGTGCCGGTGAAGGAGACCTGGTTCAGCGTGATGTCGCTGTTGCCGTTGCTGTAGGTGTCCTTGCCGGTGTGCTTGATGGACTGGAGCCACATCACGGCCTGGAGCGAACCGGCGTCCTTGGGGTCGACGGTGGTGCCGGTGACGGGGTCGACGGCGCCGCCCGCGTCGGAGTACACCTGGCCCAGGTCGTAGCTGTCGACCGGGATCAGCTTGTCGGTCGAACCGTCCTTGACGTGGACCTTGGTGGTGATGCTGTCCAGCCGGGTGGTCGTCCAGAACGTCGGTGACGAGACGATGCAGACGTCCGTCGGCACCTTGGTGGCGTCGTCGGGCAGCTTCGTCTTGTCGGTCGAGTCGCAGTGCAGGTCCCACGGCACGTCCGGCCAGTGCGGGGCCGTGTTGTCGTCGAGGTTGCCGGCCGAGCAGTCGGTGAAGGACGACGTGGTCCGGCAGCGCTGCTCGGAGGTGAACACCACCTGGGCCGCCGGGGTGCGGTCGGCCTGCTCGTCATCCAGGGTGTAGCCGTACGAGATCGAGGTGAGCGTGCCGCCCCGGGTGTACGAGGTGAGGGTGCCGGTGTCGTCGGTGTCGCTGGTCGCCGCGGCCTGGCCGCCGCCGAGGTCGTAGTAGCCGGTTTCGGTGGAGTAGTCGTAGCGCTGGACGAAGCCGGCGGGCGAGACGACGAAGTCGAGGTTCCAGCGCCAGCCCTCGGGCTTGTCACAGCGCGACTTCTTGCCGTCGCTGTCACTGTGGCACGGGTCGGAGGAGCGCGGGTGCAGAACCGGGACGCCCCAGGCGGCGTGGGTGGTGTCGTCGCCGGAGGTGGAGGAGGCGGTGCCCGAGGTGCCGGGTCCGGTCGGGGCGTGGTCGGCGCCGAAGTAGGCGGCGGTGCCGTCGGTGGTGAGAACCCGGAAGTAGACGCCGTCGTGCAGGCCGTTGGCGGCGCCGGACAGCTCCTGCACCACCGTGCCGTCGTCGCCTTCGAGCCTGAACTCCTTTATCTCACCGGGGGCCCCGGAGGAGGAGGTGGGCACCAGACGCCCGGAGTGGGATCCGAAGGAGACCGTGGCGTTGTCTCCGCCCCAGCACTCGTCGCCCGAGCCCTTGAGGATCTTCTTGCCGTCCGAGTCGAGGAGCGAGCCGCAGGGGCGGTACGTCCGCTCCACAAACCCGGGCTGGTAGCCCCAGCCGTCACCGATCCACGACGCCTGGGAGTTACGGGCGGAGGTCTCGCCGTCCACGGACTGCGAGTCGTACGACAGCGCGACCGACGGTCCGGTGTCACCGACTCCGGCGGGCACGTCGATCGGGTACGAGTACGTGTAGGCGCCGGTGCCGCTGGTCTGCCACGTACCCGAGGGGCTCAGCGAGGTGGCGGAGTAGTCGCCCTGGGAACCGCGGCTGCCCGAGGTCACACCGATCGCCGAGTCGGCGGTGGTCGTGGCGGTCAGTTGGTCGGCGGTGGCCCGGTTGACGGACTTCAAGGGGGTCCGCGTCCGACAGGCGGGCCGCTGAGGGGTGGTCAGGGCGCAGGCCGGGAGGCGTGTGAGGGTGAGGCGAGAGCCGTATCCGCCGCCGTAGGCCTTCGCGACCGACGAGTAGTCGACGACGACGCGGACCTTGGTCGTGGGGGACTTCGTGCTCCCCAGGCCGAACAGCAGGCCGGCATCGGCGCCCGCACGCAACGCCGTGCTTCGGGAGGCGAGTCGGACACGTACCTTGTCGCTGCCCGCTGGAGTCGCCTCGGCCGTCCTGGCAGGCTTGGCGGGCTTGGTCGCCTTGTCGGCGGGGACCACCCACAGGGGCAGCGATCCCGCCTTGACCGGCTTGGCGTCCAGCGCGACGGTACGGGAACCGGGCTTCGGCCAGGCCTGCTCGGACCCGGACCGGTAGCGCGTGAGCGCGCGGTAGCCGTGCGGGTGGACGGTCCGTGGGCGGTGCAGCGCGTGGTGGCCCACGCCCGGGGTGACGGGCAGGGGCTTCGGGTTCCAGATCTTGCCGTGGAAGACGTACGGCCCGATGCCGTCCTGGGCGGCCGCCGCGGTCACGAGCAACGCCATGGTGGCGACAAGTGCCGAGACGAACGTCAGCGTTCTTCGCACACCCACGTGAGAAGTCCCCCCGTATGAAACGGACTTGATGGTCCGCTGATTGCAAGGTCACGTGGTCGGCGTGATCCAGGACGGGAGGTTAGGAAGCGGTTTGACCGATCATCAAGACTTTTTGCCAATAGCATGACAAGTATGTGATCGCGTTTGGCTTTTCCTGTGTACGTTCTGTGCCGGGGGGAGCGACCGTCACCGTCGCACGCCGTCGCGGGTGTCCTGACCAACGCCCAGCGAGCCGCTTCCTGAAGTGTCTGTCGTGCCGTCGTGTGAAGGAGCTCTGTCGTGCTGCCGTCGTCCGTCCGCAGACTCACGCTGTTGCCCGCAGTGGCCACGCTGCTGCTCACCGGACTGGTGGTCCCCGCCGCCGGGTTCACTGCCGACGATCCCGTCGACACCTCGGACCCGATGCTCGCCGCCCAGGCACGGGCTGTTGCGGGCGGCACTTCCGTTCCGGTGGACGCCCTGACCAGCGAGACCGACACCGTGACCGCCGAGCCGGACGGTTCCTTCACCCGCACCTCGTCCGTGCTGCCGGTACGGGTCCGTCAGGACGGCAACTGGGTGCCGGTGGACGCCACACTCGCCGCCAACGCCGACGGGAGCTACTCCCCCAAGGCCACGCTCAGCGGAGTACGCCTGTCCGGCGGAGGCAACGGACCGCTGGCAACGCTCACCGATCCTGCGGGCCACCGCATCAGCCTGACCATGCCGTTCGACCTGCCGGTACCTCGGGTCAGCGGCAGCACGGCACTGTATGCCTCCGTGCTGCCCGGCGTGGACCTGTCGGTGTCCGTGACGGACCAGGGCGGCTTCAGCGACGTACTGGTGGTCCACGACGCGAAGGCCGCCGCCGATCCTCGCGTCCGTAGACTCGCCGTGGCGACGGACACCGACGGGCTGGACCTCTCGCCCACCGCTGCCGGTGGGATGACGGCGAGCGCACCGGACGGATCGGTGTCCTACACGAGTCCTCCGCCGCTGATGTGGGATTCCAGCGGCAGTTCGTCGGCCGGCTCCCAGGCACATCTCAGGAACACGTCCCTCGCACGTGCCGCCGATGCCCCGAGTCCTTCGGACACGTCCTCCGTGGCGGGTCCCGGCCCCGGTGCGCAGGTCGGCCAAGTGCCCATGAGCACCACCTCCAGCACCATCACTCTCGCTCCGGACACGTCATGGCTCGACGGCTCCGACACGCACTACCCCGTCTACATCGATCCGTTCGAAGACCCCGTCACCAGCAAGTCCGGCGCCTTCGACGAGGTGTACTCCAGTTCCGCATGCTCCGACGCCCCGCAGTACAACAAGCCGCAGACCAACGGCGAGGGCGTCGGCTACCAGCAGTGGGGCGGCGCCTGCGGAATCGGTCTGGAACGCTCCTACTACGCCGTCAACACCAGCGGCCTGGATTCGTCCATGACGGTGATCAAGGCCGAGGTCGAGGTCAAGACCACCTACGCGGCCAGCCTCGACTGCTCCCACGACCAGCCGATCACCCTGCACACCACCGACCCCATCAACTCCGACACGGACTGGAACCACCAGCCCGACACCCTTGAGGACAAGGGCTACAGCGCCGTGAAGACGACCGTCCCCAGCGGCGCGAACAGCAACTGCGGCAACAGCACCGCGAGCTTCCGCGTGGACGACCAGATCCAGAAGATCGCCGACGGCAACAAGAGCACCTGGACGATCGGTCTGTTCGGCAACGAGTCCAAGGCCAGCTCCAACGACGACTACCTGCGGATGTCACAGACCCTCAGCGTCGTCACCAGCTTCGACATCCCGCCGGACACACCCACCAAGCTGCGCACCACGCCCAAGCCGCTCGGCGCGGACGGCGACTGTGTCACGGGCAGCGACGCCATCGGGTGGATCGGCGCCACCACGTACGACGACGCGGGCAGCAACATCCAGTTGCACTCCACCGTCACCACCCACATCTCCGGCGAGCACGCGCAGGCGCACTACCATCTCTGGGACCGCACCGACCTCGACTCCCACGGCGACCCCGTGGACAAGGGCGAGCGGGTCAGCGACTCGACGTCCTCCGGCGGCGACGCCGACGCATCCATCGGCTTCACCCTCAAGGACGGCCACGAATACGGCTGGGACGTCTACGCCCAGGACAACTCCTCCATCCACCTGAAGTCCCCGGTCAGCGACCACTGCTGGTTCGACACCGACTTCACCCCACCACAGACCCCGGCCATCGCCGACAACCCGCACTTCCCGCCCGTCGGCAGCGGAGCCGGTGACACCTACGCGGGCACCGGCGTGACCACCGACTTCTCCGTGACCGCCGCCGACAACACCCCGGCCGACACCTGCGACCCGTCCGGCTGCAAGGCCAGCGGCATCGGCCACTTCCTCTGGCAACTGGACAGTCAGCCGACCGCCACCACCGGTCACACGGCCAAGGTGACCTCGACCACCGGCACCACCGCCTCCGGCACCCTCACCGTTCCGGTGACGGACTGGGGCGTGCACACCCTGTACGTCGCCGCCGTGGACCGGGCAGGCAACATCTCCCAGAGCCCCGCGGGTTACACCTTCACCGCACCCTGGAACCCCAAGACCAAGATCGCCCCAGGCGACATCACCGGCGACGGCAGCCCCGACCTGCTCGCCACCACGAGCACCGGGGACCTCGAACTGATCCCCGGCAACAGCGACCCCGCCCAGGCCCCCGCGCCGGCCCAGGACGGCCCCGTCACCGGCACCCCACCAGCGATCACCGGCCCGGTGATCGTGTCCACCGCCGCCGGCGCCCCCACCGGAACCTGGAACGACTACCTGATCGCCCACCGCGGCAACCTGCACGGCGACGCCCACGACGACCTGCTGGCGTACAACCGCAAGACCAACCAGCTGTACGTGGTGAAGAACGACCTCGACCCCAAGGACGACGGGGCCTTCCCCCACGAGTCCTTCTCCACGTTCCCCGGTTTCCTCGGCCGCCGGTACGACGTCGTGACCAAGGATCCCTGCGAGTCCACGGACACCGTCCCCGCCAGTCGCTGCGCGGACGCGGGCTACGACCCCGACAGGCCCTGGGACATCTCACAGCTGGTCGCCGCCGGAGACGTGTACGGCAACAGCGACCACCCCGCCGTCATCACCGTCGAGCACGGCAAGCTGTGGATCTACCAGACCTATGGAACGGGCCACATGGGACACCCCCGGCTGCTCGGCGACGGCGACTGGTCGGGCCTGACCCTGATCGCACCGGGCCGGGTCGGCGGCAAGCTCACCGTGGACGCCGACGGAAACGGCAAGGTAACCGGCGGAACCCCCGCCCTCTGGGCCCGCGACGACGTCTCCGGCACCGTCTACACCTTCCCTCTCGACAGCGACGGCAACGGTCAGCTGCCCAAGCTGCTGCACGCCCCCGTACGCACCGCCCTCACCTCCGCCGTGCGGCCCGCCGCGGGGGGCGCCATCTGCCTGGACGACGCCGGCGCCCACACCGCCGACCACACCAAGATCCAGGTCTACGCGTGCAACGGCTCCGCCGCCCAGAAATGGGTCCTGCACGACGACGGCTCCCTCCGCGTCCTCGGCAAGTGTCTCGACGTCACCGGGGGCGCGACGGACAACGGCACCCTCATCCAGCTGTACACCTGCAACGGCGGCGCGGCCCAGAAGTGGACCATTGGAGCGTCCGGCAGCCTGGTGAACCCGCAGTCCGGCAAGTGCCTGGACGATCCGGGCGCCAGCACGACGAACGGCACCCAGGTACGCCTCTACACCTGCAACAACAGCGCGGCCCAGAACTGGACGAGCGGCGCCGCCACCGGCTGGGACGCCCACCCCGCCACGGCCCTGTCCATGGTGCTGCGAGCCCATGACCACCCAACGGTGGCCTCCCCCGGTGACATCAACAGCGCCGCGGGCGGCCCCGACAGCAACCCGGACCTCTACGCCACCGACACCGCGGGACAGCTCACCGAATACCCCGGCAGCACCCCGACCGGCACCACCGCGACCTTCACCGACCCCGTGGGGCTGGGGAGCGTCACCGACACCGCCACCCACCGCTGGAAACTCGACGACGGCAGCGGCCACACCGCCGCCGACGCCACCGGCGACCTGCCCGCCACCCTGGCCGGCGGAGCATCGTGGACCACGGACACCGACCGCGGAACGGCGCTGAACCTCAACGGCAGTAGTGGTTACGCCGCCGCAGCGGGACCGGGCGTCGACACCAGCGGCAGCTTCACGGTCTCGGCCTGGGTCAGGCTCAACTCCCTCTCCGGCGCCAACTCCACGTTCGTCTCCCAGTCCGACGCCCCGTCCGTCGGCGTCGCCAACGGGTTCCAGCTCTACTACTCCTCCGGAGCCCAGGTCTGGGCCTTCGGCCGCCACGACGACGACGCCACCGGCACCGGCTTCACCGCCGCCTACGGTGCCAAGGCCGTGGCCGGCAAGTGGACCCACCTCGTCGGCGTCTACGACGAGGGGTCCGGCCGGCTGCTGCTGTACGTCAACGGCCGCCTGTCGGGCACCAAGGCCTACGCCGGCACCGCGTGGAACGCGGCAGGACCCGTCCAGTTCGGCCGCCGCCTCTACCAGGGGGCCTACGGGGAATACGCGAACGGACGCCTCGGCGACGTCCGCCTGTACGCCACGGCACTGCCACCGGCCGACGCGGCAGCACCGGGCGACGGCGCGGCCCTGACGCAGCTCGGCTGAGCGTCGGTCGAACCGCCGTCGCGCCACTGGGAGTTACTCGCCGCGCGCGAACTCCGCGTCGATCCGGGCCAGGGTGGTGGCCGGGTCGGCGACCAGCGTGGCCAGGTCCTCGTCGGTGTGGTGGCGGGTGGCGATGGCGGGGCAGCGCCGGCAGGCCGCGACGCCCGCCTGGGCCCACCACTTGCAGTCGGCGCGCAGATGGCACTGGGGAACCGGGCCGGAGGGCGCGGCCGGGTAGGCGGCGACGACGCGCTCGATCAAGGTGCAGTCGGTGCCGCGCCGGTTGACGCACTCGGCGACGCAGTGCGAGGCGAACCGCAGGACGCGCCGCGGTTCGATGTCCGGCGGCACCAGGGGGAGGACCTCGGTGGCCGGGACCGGTTCGGCCAAGTAGCTCACCCGGCCGTCGGTGCCGGCGCGTACGCCCAGGACCACCGACTCGGGGGCGTGCGCGGCGCCGCTCGGGCACCACGTGGTTCGTGCCTCGCCCGAGGACGCCGGGACGGCGTCGCCGGTCACCTGCGTCGCTCCCTCAGCACGCGGGTTCGTTGGGGTTGATCCCCACTCCCCTGCCCCGGGGGAACAGCGGCGCGTCGGTGCCCGCCCGTTCCAGGGCGACCGCCCGGCGCAGGCTGTGCGCCAGCTGCTGCCGGGTCGTGATGCGCTGGGCCGCGGTCTGGTCGGCGGCCGCGGTCTCGGCGCCGCCCGCGACGACACCGGTGGCCAGTGCGGCCACCGCGAGGCCCGCTGCCGTACGGGAGTGCCTCATGCGCGTCCCTCCGTCTGCGTGGGTACCGGGGCCCCGAGCGTGGCCCCCGACGCTGCAGACGGAGTCGAGCCCCGCTGGACCTGGGACTGGGCCAGGGCCTCGGCGAGGATGCGCCAGATCTCGGCGGCCAGGTCGATGTTGGCGTCGGCCTGGGCCTGTTCGGCCAGTGCCCGCAGCCCCTGGACGCCGCTGTCGTCGCCGGACAGGATGCGCAGCTGGTGCCGCAGGATGTCGAGCCGGACCCGGTCCCGGTAGGTCATCCGCGGCTCCTCCAGGGCGAGTTCGCCGAGCAGGACGCGGGCGTCGTCGTAGCGCGCGGTCAGGAACGCGAGGTCGGCCTTGAGCGCGGTCAGCTCCTGGCGCAGGCCGGGGGTGCCGACGAAGGCGAGCGCCTGCTCGGCCGCCGTCACGCAGCGCTGGGCGGCCTCGGGGTCGGCGGGGACCTTCTGCAGGTGCAGCCGGCCCGCGGCGAGCCTGAGCCGCAGCCACAGCACCAGGTCGTCGGTGCTGCTGAACCGCTCCAGGGCCTGTTCGAGGTGGGCCTGCGCGGCCGGGTAGTCGCCCTGCCGGACGCGGACGGCGGCCGCGGTCCACATCGCTTCCGCCCACAGCGTGTCCGAGCGGCCCTCGACCAGCGCGACCAGTTCGTCGGCGTGCGCACGTGCGTCCGGCATACGGCCGGCCTCGGCCTCCACGGACACCAGGGCGAGCAGCACGGCGGAGCGGTCCTCCACGCCCAGTTCGGCGTCCCGGGCGAGGTGGTGGGCGGTGACGCAGGCGTCGAGCGCGGCGGGGATCTCACCCAGGGAGCGCAGACAGCGGGCGAGCCGGGTCAGTCCGCGCACCCGCAGCTCGGCGAGACCGACCTCGTCGCCGAGCCGGACCAGGTCCTCCAGGTACTCCCGCTCGCCCTCGTGGTCGCCCTGCACCCTTCGCTGCTGGGCCAGTTGCCACAGCGCCTGCCAGCGCAGCACGGGCGTCTCGTGGCCCTCGGCGGCAAGGGCCTCGCGCAGGGTTTCCAGGGCGTCGCCGGCTCCGGTGGAGGCGGCGAGGGTGAGCGCGTGGGCCAGGGAGCCGCCCGCGGGCTCCTCGAAGTCGGCCGGTTCCAGGCCGAGTCGTTCGGCGAGGTAGGCGACGGCGCGCTCGGTGGGCTGGCGCGCGCCCGACTCCAGCCGGGAGAGGTAGCCCGTGGACATTCCGTCGCCGGCGAGCGCGGTCTGGGAGAGTCCCTGGGCCATGCGCAGCTTCCTCAGACGGCGGCCGAACGCGGGCTGTCGGAGCATGTGACCATTCCCTCGGTTGGACACGCGGACGGCGGTGGCCGCGGACGGATGGGGCAAGGGGGACGGGGTCAACGGTAGGGGGCTGGCAACGGGCTGGGCAAACCCTTGCCATGGCCCGTGCCCTGGGTCTCTTGTGGTTCTCGCGTCCGTCTCGCGCGGCTCTCTTGCGGCCTTCGTACGGTCTTCTTGCGAGCCTCTTCCAATGCTCCGGCGGTTCTCGAACCGGTCCGGGCAGGATGTCGAGCAGCATGGCCGTGGCCTGCCCTTCCTGTCCCGGCCTGCCCCGCCGTCCCTGTGGTCCCCACAGTCCCGGTCACGTCCGTACGTGTTGTGTGTCGTCGGCCAGGGGCGGGTCCCGACGTGCTTGCCCGCCCGAGGGCGGGGATTTCCTCGGAGGTTCCCGATGAAGCCTGCGATTGAGCGTGACGGCGGCATCGGATGGCCCACGCTGGACGAGGGGAACCCGTCCGGGCGCGGCAGGGGGTGGAGCCGTACGGTCAGACCGGCCGCCGTACGCCGGTCTCGAAGGCGTAGATGGCCGCGTGCACCCGGTTGGGCAGCCGCAGCTTGTGCAGCATGTTCTGCACGTGCGTCTTGACCGTGTGCTCGGAGAGGGTGAGCGAGCGGGCTATCTCGCCGTTGGACTGGCCGCGGGCGAGCAGTTCGAGCACCTCGCACTCGCGCTGGGTCAGCTCGTCGGGGCTGATGCTGGAGACCCGGGCCCGCGGGTGCGAGCGGCCCTCGGCGGGTACCAGGGTGTAGCCGGCGGCGGCCAGTACGACCGCGGCGGCGAGCTGGCCGGCCGTCGTCGTACCGGGCAGATGGCCGTGCGCCGGGCCGCGGTCCTCGTCCTCGCCGCCCACGACGAGCACGGGCAGTCCGTCCGGCGCCTCCTGTGCCAGCCGGGCACGCTGTTCGGCGGTCAGCGGGCCGTGCACGACGAGGACCTGCGGGCACAATGAGCGCAGGATGAGGCCGAGTTGGGGTCCGGGCGCGCTCTCACCGGTGACGGTGATGCCGGGGTGTCCCTCCAGCAGCGTCCGGATGCCGACGCGGGCGAGCGGGTCGGCGCCCACGATGTGGACCCGTACGGGGCGTGCCGCCTCCACGGCGGGGGCCGGGGCCGGCTCCGGGTGCTCCGGAAGCGGGGCCGGGTCGTCGAGCGGGGGCAGGACGTGCAAAGCGGCGTGCCGCTCGTCCATGGCTGCCTCCTCCCCCTGGGCAAGCGTCACGCTAGACGCGTCACCGGTGTACGTCCCGTTCGCTCAAGCGGGTTCCGACCCGGCTCCGATCCCGTCTCGCGGTCGGCCCGTCGAACAGGTGGCCGGGTCCGCGCTCCCGCTACAGGACCGCTCGAGAACTGGCAGACGGACGCTGGAAACGGTTCGCGGGGCCGGGTGATGGGCAGTCACCGGATGCTTGAATGAGGCCAGTCGGCACGCCTTACGACCCAAGGAGCGAGCGCCGCGATGCGGAAGTCGTACTACGCAGCACACGTCTACATGATCGTGGGAGTGGTTTCCGGTCTGTTCTACCGGGAATTCACGAAGGCCAACGACTTCACCGGGGACACCCAGCTGGCCGTCGTGCACACCCACCTGCTGGCTCTGGGCATGCTGGGCTTCCTGATCATCCTGGCCCTGGACAAGCAGTTCCAGCTGTCCGGAACACGGATGTTCAACGCGTTCTTCTGGTTCTACAACGTCGGCATCGCCATCACGACGATCATGATGACCGTCCACGGATGCCTGACCGTACTCGGTGACCACGTACCGGAGGCCGTGCCGCTGATCGCGGGGCTGGGTCACATCCTGCTGACCGTCGGCCTCATCCTGCTGTTCGTGCTGCTCGGCAAGCGGGTGAACGAGGCGGTGGCGAAGCCGCCGTCCGAGGAGTCCGAGCCCGCCAAGACCCCGGTCTGAGCCGAACGGCCGCGGCCGCGCGAACAAGCTCAGGCGAGCTGCGCGGCCGGGTCGGTCAGCGCCTCGGCGAGGACGGCGAGCCGCTCCGGCGTGGCCTCCCGGCCGTGGCGGCCGCCGCCGGTGAGAGTGGCCAGGCCGTGCCAGGCGCTCCACACCACCTCGGCCAGCACGCGCGGATCGCGGTTCCCGGCCACGGGCCGGACCACCTCCTCGATCTCGGCCAGGACGTCGAGGAACGGCTGCGAGCCCTGTCCGGTGCCGTCCTCCGGCCCGGCGGCGCCCGCGTCGAGCACCAGCATGGCCTGGTAGAGGGCCGGTCCGCGGGCGGCGGAGTCCGCGTAGGCGCGAGCGACCGCGCCCAGCGTCTCCTGGGGGCCCGCGGCAGCCAGGCGGGCGGCGCGCAGCGCGGCGGCGAGTTCGGCGAGCCCTTCCTGCGCCACCGCGTGGATGATGGCGTCCTTGTTCTTGAAGTGCTGGTAGAGCACGGGCTGGCTGTACTCGATACGGTCCGCGAGGCGCCGTGTCGTGACGTTGTCCCAGCCCTCCGCCTCGGCCATCTCGCGTGCCGTGGCGAGGATGAGCCGGTGGCGTTGGGCCTGCTCGCGAAGGCGGCGCTCTCGGGGGGTCATGACCCCACGTTAGCATTTCGGCGAAACTCTAGCTAGCGATGATAGGGTCCCTGCTTTTGGCAAGTTCCGTGCTGTCGGCGGGCTTTCTGCACGGATGCTCGAGCGGTCTTCGAGGTGTGATCGGCACGATCGGGGCAAGACCGCCACAGAGAGGGCCATCCGATGCCGATGCGGACTCCCCTGGAGGCACTGCTCGACCTGGCCGCCGACGTGATGGGTCACGACCCGGGCGCCCTGCCGGCCGAAGCCGCCGGCTCCCCCTTCATCACTTTGGGCGGCAGTCTCGAGCAGGCGATGCGCCTGCAGGCGCGCGCCGACGAACAGCTGCGGCTCTCCCTGGACCTGGCGCTCCTGCTGGGGCCCGCCCCGCTCGCCGAGGTGCTGGCCCTGGCGGTGCCGGTACCGGCCGTACCGACCGAGCAGCGGATGGGGCCCTGGCGTCGTCCGGCGCTGCCGGAACAGCGCACCGCCCTCGCGCCCGGCCGGCCGGCGCGCGCGGCCTACCGCGTCCTCAGTGCGGAGGTCTTCGGCCCGCTCGACCCGGCGGCGCTGCGTACGGCGCTGGACGCGCTCGGGGCCAGGCACGAGGGGCTGCGGACCGTGTTCACGCCGTCCGCCACGGGGCCGGTGCGCCGGGTGCTCGCCGACTGCCCGGTACCGCTCGTCACGCTGGAGCGCGTGGTGCCCGGCCCGGGGCAGGACGCGGTCGCCGCCGTTCACGCGCGCCTCGCCGCCGACGTGGAGGAACTGGCCGGCCGGCCCGGCCGGCCCCCGCTGGCGTTCGTCCTGACCCCGCTCGGGCCGGGCCGCCGGCTGCTGTCCTTCCTGCACCACGAGGCCGTGGCCGACGCCTGGTCCGCGGCGCTCGTCTGGCAGGAACTGCTCGCCGACTACGGCCGTACGCCCGCCCGTGCACCTGCCCGGACGGCCGCGCCGGGCCCGGACACGGTGGCCCGGCGCGCGGAGACGCTGCGCCGCTCGGGCGCGCTGCGCGCCCTGACCGCCGAGCGCGCCGGGCAGCTGCGGGACGTGCCCGCACAGGTGACGCCGGTGGGTCCCGGGCGGCACGAGGTCTTCGACTTCCGTGGTGAGCGGCTGCCGTTCGGGATCGACGAGGAACTGCGCGACGCGGTGGAAGCGACCGCCCGGCGGGCCGGTGTGCCGCACAGCACCGTCGTACTGGCCGCCTGGGCGCTCGTCCTGGGCCGGCGGGCCGGAGTCGACCGGCTGCTGGTCGGCACGGAGATGCCGCTGCGGCCCACCGCCGCGCTGCTGCGCACCGTGGCGCCGTGCACGGCGACGCTGCCGCTGTGCTGCGAGGTGGAGCCCACGACCGACTACTTCCTGCGCGGCCTGGCCTGCGCGTTCAGCGAGGCGCTCGCGTACGCCGAGGTCGACGCCGGCTGGCTGACACGCGAGCTGGGGCTGCCCGAGGACCCGTCCCGGCCGGCTCCGGCCCGGGTCACGTTCGCGGCCCACGACGAGCTGCTGCCCACGAGTGTGCGGGCCGGCGGCCTCACCGTCCGCTTCCACCACGGCCATCTGGGCGGTGCCACCGCCGACGCGGCCCTGACGGTGCTGCGCTGGCGCGAACGCCCGCTGCTGGCCCTGGACTTCGCCACCTCGGTGCTGCACCGCTCCGAGGCCGTCCGTCTCGCGGCCGAACTGCGCACCACCCTTCGCGCCCTGGCCCACTCCCACCCCTGGACGCTGGTCGACGACCTCCTGCCGCCGCTGGCGGCGGGCGGGGCGCGGGCGACGGCGCTCCGCTAGCCGCCATTGCCGAGCCGGTGTTGCCCGGGCGTTCAGTGAACCTGAGCGGCGTCCAAGGGCACGAACCGGTGCTCCGGGTGTGCCGGGTCGGGGCAGGGCTCGCCCTCGGGAAGCACGGGGGCCAGGGCCCTGAACACCCGCTCCATCGCCTCGTCCGTGTAACCGGCCGGCGTCTCCGTGGCCTGCAGCAGCACCCCGCCGGCCCGGAGCGGGACGACTCGGTGGAACGCACCGCAATCGGACAGTGCCGCGGGACCACCCAGTCGCTCCGCCAGCTCTTCGGGACACACCGTCACCCACGCGTAGCCACGCAGGAACTCCCGTGCTTCCGGGAGAGATTCGTCGAGGTCACGGTTCAGGACAGCCTCGATGTTGGACCAGTCCGAGAAGATGTCGCGTTCGATCCGGGCAAAGGCCGGGTCGAGATCGTCGAGGGCCTGCGCGAGGAAGTCCACGAGGCTTGTGCAGTACACGGGGTCACCGAGCCGTGAAGCGCCTGCTGCCAGGGCTACGACAAACTGGGACCACTCTCCCTCCACCGGAAAGCAGGAACACTGCACCCTGCCCAGGACGTCTTCACCGGAGAACTCCGTGACGGCCCACTCCGGACTCTTCGCAAGTTCCGCGTCCAGTCGATCGCGGTTCCTTCCCAGGTGAGGCAGGTGAATACGTTTCCGGCCGTCGGCCGGCCACACAGAGGTCCTGGTGTACACGCCTGATTCGGCGCGCTCCTCCTGCCACACGAGATCGGCGAGCGGCCCGGAGAGCGTCGCCTCGAACCAGGCGACCACCGCCTTTCCCCGCTCGACGGGATCCAGCGGGGCGATGGTCGCCTCCAGGTACACGTCCATGTGCATTCACCCATGGTGCCGTCACCACGGACACCTGGTGACAGCACACGCGTCGTACCGACGGCCGGACCGCCGTGTCGTCGGAACACATTCGACGCCGGTGCCGGGGGCGGGGGAGGAGGCGCGGGCCCCCGGGGTCGGGGGGGTGGTTCATTTTGTTTATACGGGTACCCAGATGCACCCGG
>NZ_JBHYKH010000092.1:19417-22974 GCF_042741275.1 Streptomyces sp. NPDC058964 | reverse complement strand
AACTGGCCGGACAGACCGATGGAGCGGCGCACGGCGTCGGGATGCCTGAGTACGTCCACGCCCGCGACGACCGCCTTGCCGCTGTCGGGGCGCAGCAGGGTCGTCAGACAGCGGACGGTCGTCGTCTTTCCCGCGCCGTTCGGCCCGAGCAGACCCAGGACCGTGCCTTCGGGGACATCGAGGTCGACGCCGTCCAGTGCCCTTACGTCACCGAAGGTCTTCACCAGACCTTCGGCGTAGATGGCGCCTGGCATATGTGTTCTCCACGTCGTTGGGGATGGTGGTGTGAGGAGTCGGTCGCTGCGAGTCGGGGTGACTGCGCGACACACCGTAACGCGATGTATCGCGTCTCTCAATGGATTTCTCTCGACATTTCCCGAACCAGGTGACGGAGGGGTGTCGGCGAGGTCTCCGACGTCAATCGATGACCGTGTAGCCCGCCTCGCGCAGGGCCTGACCGACCTCGGCGCAGTGCGCCGGCCCCTTCGTCTCCAGGTGCAGCTCCACCTCCGCCTCCGTGAGCCCGAGCCGGGGGTCGGTCCGTACATGGCTCACGTCGAGGACGTTAGCGTCCACCACTGACAACACCCCCAGAAGCGTCGCGAGGGCGCCCGGCCGGTCCGTCAGCCGCAGCCGAACGGCCAGGTAGCGGCCCTGCGCGGCCATGCCGTGCCGCAGGACCCGCTGGAGCAGCACGGGGTCGACGTTGCCGCCGTATAGCACCGCGACGACCGGGCCGGGGAAGGCACCGGGATCGCCCAGCAGCGCCGCGACCGGGCTGGCGCCGGCCGGCTCGACGACCAGCTTGGCCCGCTCCAGGCACAGCAGCAGCGCGGCGGACAGCTGGTCCTCGGTGACCGTGCGGACCTCGTCGACCAGCTCCGCGACGATCCCGAACGGCACGTCGCCGGGCCGCCCCACCTTGATGCCGTCGGCCATCGTCGCCGGGTTCTCGACCGACACCGGCCGCCCGGCCGCGAGCGAGGGCGGGTACGCCGCCGCGCCCGCCGCCTGCACGCCGACGATCCGCACGTCGGGCCGCAGCGCCTTCACCGCGACCGCGATGCCTGCCGCGAGCCCGCCGCCGCCCATGCCGACGACGATCGTGCCCACCTCCGGGCACTGGTCCAGGATCTCCAGGCCGACCGTGCCCTGTCCCGCGATGATGTCGGGGTGGTCGAACGGGTGGATGAACACCGCGCCCGTCTTCTCCGCGTACTCCTGTGCGGCGGCCAGCGTCTCGTCCACGACCTGACCGTGCAGGCGGACCTCGGCGCCGTATTCCCGGGTGGCGCTGATCTTGGGCAGCGGGGCGCCCACCGGCATGAACACGGTGGCGTGCACCCCGAGCAGCGCGGACGCCAGCGCCACGCCCTGCGCGTGGTTCCCGGCGCTGGCGGCGACGACCCCGGCGGCACGCTCCTCGGGCAGCAGACCGGCGATGCGGACGTACGCGCCCCGCAGCTTGAAGGACCCCGTACGCTGCAGGTTCTCGCACTTGAGGTGGACCGGCGCGCCCACCAGCTGCGACAGGTGCCTGCTGCCTTCCATCGCGGTCACCCGCGCCACGCCCGCGAGCATCTTCTGGGCCCCGCGCACATCGTCGAGAGTGACGGACCGCAGGGCGTCGGCTGTGCTGTGGCTCATGACTCAAGTCTCGCAGTTCACAGTCGCGCACAGCTGGTGTGACCAAGCTCCGAGACCGGATTGCGCAGCGCCGGTACGGCCCGCCCCCCGGCCGCGTACCCTGTCCCCCATCCCAGAACTCTTCATGAAGCGAGCCCCCGGCCATGCCCACAACACCTGAAATGTCGATGGACATGACGACCGTCGGTGACACCGGTCTCCTCGACACGCTGCAGCACGAGGTGGCGGTGTTCGCCCGCCGTGCCGAACAGACCCGGCTCGGCGGCGTCGGGCAGGTGCGCAACTCCATGGACCGCGCCGCCTACCTGCTGCTGAACCGTCTCGACAAGGAAGGCCCGATGGGCGTCAAGGCGCTCGCCGCGAGCATGGGGATCGACTCGTCGACGGTCACCCGGCAGGTGGCTCCCCTGGTCGACACCGGGCTCGTCAAGCGGACCTCGCACCCCGAGGACGGCCGGGCCGTGGTGCTCCAGCTGTCCCCGCGCGGGCTGTCCCGGCTGGAGGAAGTGCGTTCGTCCCGGCGACAGTTGATGGCCGAGCTGACAGGCGACTGGGCGCCGGAGGAGCGCGAGGCGTTCTGCACGCTCCTCACGCGCTTCAACAGCGCGCTTTCCGCCCGCATGGCGGTGCCGGGCGTACCCGCGCCGGAGACTCCGTCGGCCTCCTGAGCCCCGGACTCTTGACCTTGGGCCGCCGCTGGCCTCATATGAGACCGGGTCCTGGTCGTACACGGTTCCACATTCCGTACCGGCAGGGCCCCTCAGGCGGGAGGCGCGGTGCGAGAGCGGCAGGCGTCCCAAAACGCCCGCCGGGCCCGGGAGTTCGAGGCGTTCGTCGCGGGCGCGGCAGGGCGGCTTCTGCATGCCGCCACACTGCTGACCGCCGAGGCCCCGGACGACAACCCGCGCGCGAGGCGGCTGCTTACCCTGGCCCTCGCGCACACGTACGCGTGCTGGGACCGGCTGCGCGGCGAGGACCCGTACGACCGTGCCCGCCAGTACCTGGCCACGCGCTTCGCACGCGGGGCGTGGCACCACTACGGCGGCGGCCTCGGTCGCGGCCGCCCGCATCCCGGAAGCGCCCTGGCCGTCCTCACCCCCCAGGAGCGCCTGATCCTCGTCCTGCGGCTGTACGAGGGGGTCGCCGAGGAGCAGGCGGCGGCACTGCTCGGCCTCCCGGCGGAGCGGGTCCACACGATCTGCGACCGGGCGACGGCCACTTTGCTGCATCCGCGCCGGGGGCAGGCGCCGGCGGTGATGGGCACGAAGGTGGCGCCGTCGTGAGGCGCCGGGGCGACAGGAGGCGCGGATGAACCGGCCCGAGCGCGAGGCCGCCGCACGGCGGATCATGGAGAAGGTGCCGCCACCGGTACCGCCCGAGCTGTACGCGGCGGTCGTGCGCCGCGGGAGCCGCATGCTGCGGCGGAGGACCGCGGCCCGTCGCCTCATGTGGCTGCTGCTGTTCGCGGCGGCCGTGGCCTTCACCGTGTGGGCGCTGACGGTGCGCCCCTGGGTGGAGCCGCCCTCTCAGACGACTCCACCGATCACCGGCTGGTGAGGCCTAGCCGAGGGCCTGCTGCAGGTCCTCCAGCAGGTCGTCGACGTTCTCGATGCCCACGGAGAGGCGGACGAGGTCGGCGGGGACCTCCAGGGCCGAACCGGCCGCGGACGCGTGCGTCATTCGGCCCGGGTGCTCGATGAGGGACTCGACGCCCCCGAGGGACTCGCCGAGCGTGAAGACCTTGGCGCGGTTGCACACCTCGACGGCCGCCTCCTCGCCGCCCTCGACCTGGAAGGAGACCATGCCGCCGAACGCCTTCATCTGCTTGGCGGCGACCTCGTGACCGGGGTGCTCCGGCAGTCCGGGATACAGGACACGGGTCACGCGCGCGTGCCGGCTCAGCATGTCGG
>NZ_JBHYKH010000092.1:6202-19407 GCF_042741275.1 Streptomyces sp. NPDC058964 | reverse complement strand
CCCCACCCCACAAAACTCTTTTTTTACATTTATCGTGGGCTCGTTTTTGTTTATAAGAGAAAGCGAGCGTCTTGGTGCCGCGCAGCACCAGCCACGAGTCGAAGGGGCCGGCGACCGCGCCCATCGCGTTCTGGTGGTACGCCAGCTCCTCGCCCAGCGCCTGGTCGGACACGATCAGCGCGCCGCCGACCACGTCCGAGTGACCGCCCATGTACTTCGTCAGGGAGTGCACGACGACGTCCGCGCCGAGTGAGAGCGGCTGCTGGAGGTACGGCGTGGCGAAGGTGTTGTCGACGACGAGCCGCGCGCCCGCGTCGTGGGCGATCTGGGCGACGGCGGCGACGTCGGTGATGCCGAGCAGCGGGTTGGAGGGTGTCTCCACCCAGACGGCCTTGGTCTTCGGCGTGATGGCTGCCCGGACGGCCGCAGGGTCGCTGGTGTCGGCGACGGACCACTCCACGCCCCACCGGGACACGACCTTGGCGAAGAGACGGAACGTGCCGCCGTACGCGTCGTTCGGGATGACCACGTGGTCGCCGGGGCTGAGCAGCGTACGCAACAGGGTGTCCTCGGCCGCCAGACCGGACGCGAACGCGAGGCCGCGACGGCCGCCCTCCAGCGCGGCGAGGTTCTCTTCCAGGGCGGTCCTGGTCGGGTTGGCGCTACGGCTGTACTCGTAGCCGCCGCGCAGGCCGCCCACGCCGTCCTGCTTGTAGGTCGAGACCTGGTAGATCGGCGGGACGACCGCGCCGGTCAGGGGGTCGGCGGTGTTGCCCGCATGGATCGCGAGGGTCTCGAAGTGCTGACTGATGTGCCTGTCGCTCATGAGCACCGAGCGTAGTGCGCTCGCGGGGCTGGTGCCGGACGGCGGGTCGCGCACCGGTGGAAGCAAGGGTTTTCCCCCTGCGGGACGGTGCGCGCGGCGGGCCCTGCCGGAGGGTTTTCCACGGGGCGGCCGGGCGGGTTGGCCAATTGTCGGCGGTGTCTGGTTCGCTTGAGCCATGGAAATTCTCTGGGTCCTGATCGCGCTGGTCATGCTGAGCTTCGCTCTGCTCCCGGTCATGCGGCGCAGGCGCGGGATGATCGAGCGGGTCTCGCCGGACCACCCGGACGCCGCGGACCCGGCGAACTACGGCTTCGCGCGCGAGGAGGAGCTGGACATCCGGATGCCCGGCCCCGACCAGGATCTGCTGGACGTCCTGGACCTGGTCCAGCGCACCCAGGACTACCGCGCGGCCTCCCAGCTGCTGGCCGGCACGGAGGCGGAAGGCGAGCTGCGCTGGCAGCGCGTGCAGGCCTTCGCCGGCGCGGCGGCGCTGGAACTTCAGCAGCGGCCCGGCGGGGTCAGCGAGACGCCGGGCGGGCAGTGGCTGCGGGTGTGGCGGGCCGAGCAGCCCAAGGACGCGGGCGGCGCGGCCGTGCACGCTGAGTTCCTGGTGCAGCAGGCGTGGCGCACGTCGACTCCGGGCACGGACGAGTTCCGCATCATCATGGAGGAGGCCAGGGACGCCTGCGGGCAGGCCGCGCTGCTCGCTCCCGGCGACCCGGTCCCGTACATCGTCGAGCTGTCGGCGGCACGCGGGCTGGCCTATCCGCAGCGGGAGTTCGAGGAGCTGTGGCTGAAGATCCTGGACCGGGCCCCGGCCCACATGGGCGCCCATCTCGCGGCCCTGCACTACTGGTGCGAGAAGTGGCACGGCTCGCGCGAGCTGGCGTACTCGTTCGCGGAGGCCGCGGCGGCGCGTGCGCCCCGGGGGTCCCTGCTCGCCGCGATGCCCCTCTTCGCGGTCTTCGAGCACCTGCCCGAGGTGAACCTGGTCAACAGCTTCTACCGGAGCGAGGTCGTGACCAAGGCCGTGCACGGCGCGCTGCACGCGGTGCACGCGGCCCGCCCCGACGACCCGATGTCCGCGCACGTCCGCCATCTGCTGGTCTTCTTCCTGGTCCGCGCCGAGCGCTGGGCCGAGGCCATGGACCAGCTGATACACATCGACGGCCACGTGGGCGCCCTGCCCTGGACCCTCTCCCCCGACCCTGCGGCGGAGTTCGCCGTCTACCGCGCCCTGGCGGTGGCGGGCTACGAGGCGAACGGCGGCAGCCCGGCGACGCTGCTCAGCTGACCTGCCCCGCGGCAGGAAAACCAGTGGCCTCCCGAACCGGCCGACCCACGCTGTAGGCCATGGAAGAACCACGACACCGGATCCGTGCGGTCCATTCGGAGTCCACGGTCACCGTCCACCAGGCGTACTCCCCGGAGATCGGCCTGCCCGCGGCCCACGAGGGCCGTTTCCCGGCCGCGTCGAGGCGGGACAGGATGACGGGGTGACCAAGCCGCGTTCACAGACTCCTTCCGTTTGAGTGGACGCGGGCCGCTTGGTCGAGTACATCGACGTCGACGCAGATGTCGCTCATCGCTTCCCCCCGTTCCGTGGTCTACCGGTTGACGGCCTGGATCTCCTGGACCACGAGGTCCTGGCCAAGCAGTACGACATGCTGGCCCTGGCAACCACGGCTGGCCCACCACTTCAAACCCGACCTCCACCGGCTCGCCGTCTACGTCAGCGGGGTCGGCGCCAGCACTGGCGACGCCCTCTTCCGCCGTCTGCGGATCGTCGAAGTCGACGGGTGCCGGACCGCGTGGCAGGAGTTGGACAATGCGCTCGTCGCCCACCCGGGTGAGCCGCATGTGGTGCCAGCTCAGAGTCGGCTCAGCTGACAAAAAGCCTTCCTCATGAGCTGGCCGTCGGCGCGGTAGATGTAGTCGCATCGCTGGAGACTTGCCCCACTGGCGGGGTCCGTCATCGTCTGGCGGCCAGCCAACCAGTTTTTCAGGCCAGTCGGCCGTCGAGAGCGTGCCGATACAACTCGGCGACGAACGGGCGTCTCAGTTGTCCGCGTCCGGCTTCGCCCACCGGTTGGGACGGGGACGTATTTGACCTTGGTGGACGTCCCTGTGCCGTGACGGAAAACTTTGCGGAGGCCAATGAGGGGCCCGCTTGCCTGTTGCCCTCGTCACCCAATGGACGGTTCTGTTCCAGAGCTTGACTGGATCCCGCTCCCCTTTGCCCGCTTTGCGGCGACGGGGGCGCAATTTGCTCTGGTATAGCTGCCGTCGACCCCGATACCGTATCGGCTGCTTCTCAGTCCCCAACTGCCCCATCAGGAGCCAGCCGTGACTCGCCGCCCCCGCCTGCTCGCCACAGCCCTTGCTGGTTCAACAGCCGCAGTCCTCCTTGCTGGTTGCGGCGGAGGGGGCGGTTCGAAGAGCGAAGACAAGATCGCGGGCGCAGACACGGGCAACTCGGCGCCGGCTTCGCCGAGCGCTTCGGCGTCTGCGGATGCGGGTCGTCCCAGGATCGAGTTGCCGTCGGACGTCAAGGACGTGTACCAGAACTGGAAGACGGGCGACGCGGCCAAGGACGCGGTCCTGGCGGACACGGCCGGACGCATCGACGCGACGAACGATGCCATTCTGCGCGGCGACACGAACGCTCCTGGGCTCTCGTTCTACTACCGGGACAAGGCGTTGAACGACGCGGTGGCTTGGGTGCAGGCCTATCTGAAGGCCAACCTCTCCTTCACGGGGACCACTCGCTACTACGCACCCAAGGTCACCCTGTCAGGCGACGCCACCGCGTCAGTCGTCTACTGCTCCGATGAGAGCAAGGGATTCAACAAGAACCGCAAGACCAACAAGGTCGACAGGACGCCCTCCAAGGAGAGCCCGTACGTCCTGTACAACACTCGCCTCGAGAAGAACGGGCAGGACGTGTGGCAGACGACCAACCTGATCTCCAAGCGGGGGGACGCGGCATGCACCGCATGAGCGGACGCGGCTGGGCCCTGGGGCTCATCGCGCTTGTTGCCGCGAGTGTCACGCTGTTGCCGGGCACTGCTGTGGCCTATGGTCCGGGTGAAGGGCAAGGCGCCCAGCCCACAGGCCCTTCAGGGAATTCGAACAAGAACGGCACCATCTCCGCGACGGCGGGCGCCGTCGTCTACGACCTTTCCAAGAACGGTTCCGGCCAGTCCACCGGCCCCGTCACCTCGATGACCACTTGGACGCCGCCGGCCTGCTACTACGCGCCCAAGTACACGCCCGCCCAGCTGAAGGCGTACCTGGAGCCCGTCTGGGCGGTCGATTCAACGGGCTACCAGTGGGATGCCACACAACGCGACAGATACGTCAACGGGCATCCGTACAAGGACTTCAACAAGGACAAGGCCGGTAAGGGCTACTGGTGGGACTCGTACGTCATGCCGGGCCGCGAGGACGACCCCGGTGCCCTCGACTGCACCAGACCGATCTTCTGGGTGGACGACAACACCGCCCCGCCCGCCGACATCCCCCAGGCTGTTACCCCGCAGATCCTCGCCGAACTCGCCTACAACCAGATCCGTGTGCCCGGCCCGAAGGTGGCCCTCGCGCCGGCGAACGGGACGAAGGTCAACCTTCCCACCTGGGCCTGGCTGGACGGTGCGCAGTTCAGGCCGGTCTCGGTAACCGCGTCGGTCCCGGTGCTCGGCATCTACGCCACGACCACCGCCGAACCGGTCTCGCTGAAGATCGGCCCCGGCACCTCGGACGCCGAGTCCTACCCCGCCCCCGGTGTGTGCGACATCACCGGCGGCCGCATCGGTGAGCCCTACGCACAGGGCAAGGCCAACGAAACACCGCCCTGCGGAGTGAAGTACCTGCGCTCCTCCGGCAATGGCACCTTCCCGCTGAGGGCCACCATCACGTGGCAGATTCACTGGAAGGGCAGCGACGGCACGGGCAACAGGCTGCCGGACGGGACGTTCGGGGCGACGCAGGATGTCGCCGTGCAGGAGATCCAAGCCGTCAACCGCTAGACCCAAATACCGGCTGGTATTGGGGTTAGGGACGGCATTCCCTGAGTTCAGTCACACGGCAGTGCCTTCTGCTGCAACGGACCGACTACAGCGTGTCAGAGTTCTTTTACTGGGGGAAGAATGAGTGAGTTCGCGGGGGTGGACCCGCAGCGTGTGTGGCAGTTGGCTCAGGCGCTGAAGAAACTGGCCGAGACCCTGGCCAGGGAGACTCCGACGATCAAGAGCAACTTCTCGGAGTGGGGCGGAACGCTGGACCAGAGCGCCCTCGTGCGTCAGGTGGCCCAAGTGGCCGACGACGCACACGGCATGGCCCTGCGCGCTGATCTGGCGAAGAACCTCCTCGATCAAAGGCACGGCGGCCCGGTTCTGTCCAGTCCGGGTCACGAGTCCTGGGTTACGGTCCCGTGGGACACCAAGGACATCGACACGGCCAAGGAAGCGCGGCAGGAAGCCGCCGACCTGCACAACGCGATCAGCAATCCGAAGGACCCCACATCGCGGAAGATCATGGCCGATGTCGTCCAGTCGCTCGCCGACCACAAGGACGATGCGGCGTACATGTCCGCGTTCACCGTCGCCGGCGGGCTTGGCGACGCGGCGGGTGTCGCAGGGGCGCTGCACACGGAAGACAGCGCGCACGACGGCACGGTTGTCCTCAGTGCCGACTCGGAGAAGCTGCTCGAAGAGTACGGAGCGGCTGCTCAGCAGATGAGCCGGCTCGCGGTGAGCGGCAAGCTTCCGGGCGATTCGTCGCGCTACCTGACCCAGCTCACCTCACCGCCGAACAGCGAACTGTGGTCGGCGTCCATGCTGTTCAAGTACGGCCCGCCCGGGAGCAAGTGGGACTCGACGGTGATGGCGGACATGTCGCGCACCGTGCTGGACCACCTCCACGACCCCGGAATGGCCGTGCCGAAGCTGTCGATGAACGATGATGAACAGCACGATCGGACCGTGCAGAAGCTCGAAGCGGAGTTCAGTGCCTCGTCCGCGGTGCTGAGCGCGGCAGCCCAGAACGGGGCCGCCGCCCGTGACATCCTCGGCGGGGCCGACGGCGCCCGCTACGCAAAGATCATCGAGGCTCAGGACCAGTGGCAGATCGCCGGCGCTCACGGCGGCCACGGCACTGCCTACACGGAGGCTCGGTTCGGCGGGCAGGCTCCGTGGTCCATTCCGGCGATCGACAACTCCGGTGCGGCAGCGAAGTTGATGATTACCGCCACTACCGCACCGAGAGGCGTCGGGCCCGACTCCCAAAAGGCGGCTCAAGCCTTCGCCAACCTCGCCGACAGTCTGCCATCCGCGACAGGCGACAAGGCCTTCGTCGAACCGGCTCCGATCCATGCCGCGCTCAATAACATAGTGAACCGATACCGTCACGATTTTGCGTATTCTTCGCTAACGCCCCATAATTCGGACCTCTCCCTAGCTACGCAGCATGGAGGGGACTCGAAGATGCCCTGGCAGGTATGGCTGACAGGTTCTGCACTGACTAACGTGCTGGGGCAGGCTTTCTATAACGACCAAAAGGCCTGCTCGGCGTTCAAGGCGGGCGTCTCGATGGACCTCGGCACCACAACAGCCTTCGCCACGAAGACCGGAGACCTCAAGCCGATGCAACAGACCTCAGCGCTGATCGGATGGGTACAGAGAACCGAAAACACACTAAAATTCAGCGACGCGCAGCAGAAAGACATACAGGCCGCCGCCGACGCACAGGCAGATGCCGTCCTGCAAGGCGGCGCATGGGCCGCCCTCGGATTCATCCCGATCCCCGAGGCGGGAGCCGCGAAAGCAATCGTCAGCGCAGCTGTCAACACAACCGCACTCCTTGACGCAACCTCCCAGCCTATAGTAGCGAGCAAGTTCAATACCGGCCACGCGGCTCAGGCAATACAGGACGGGAATGACGCGTTCTTCAAAGACAAGAAGTCGGTCTGGTACCCGATGGCAATGAGCCTTGTACACAACGGTGTCATCAAGGCACCTCCGGAGGGGACGCCGATTGACCCCGACTGGGTGGAAACGCAACTGGACACCCAATCCGATCACAATCCGCAACTCAAGGCGCTTCAAAATCGGTACGGACCGGGCCAAATCTTCACCAGCCTCACGAACCAGGCTGTGCAGCAGATTTCAACTGGCGAATGATGCTGATGACTGGAAGAAACATCAAGGGTGAATCGGATGCGAATTTTTGAACATCGAAACACTGCCGCCGCCGCAGTCATTGCCATATCGCTCATGCTCGCGACAGGCGCCACCGGCTGCAGCCACACACCTCCGAAGCCCAAGCCAAAGCCCAGCCAGACCCTTTCCGCAGGTCAGGTGGGGTTTCGGAGGGATCAACTGTACATAGCGATCGGAACTTGCTTCCTGAACCACCACCTGCTCCCACAAAGCGACTTCAGTCACGTCCCAAAGAAAAACGGACACATCGACACGACCAGTGATTCATTCTTGGAAGCAGTAAGCGAAAACTCTAATTCCGTCATCTACCAACACAAGACCTTGGAGGATTATGTCACGCTGGGTACTTTTGATGGCAAGACGTGGCCCACATCGCTGTGCGGCCCGATGCCTCCATGGCCCTCACCGATGCCCTCACCCTGATCGCCACCGTCGCATTCCCGCCCACCTGAAGACGAGCACACCGTCCGGCCCGGTGGATCACCTGAGCGGCTCTCCCGGCGAGCAGACGGCGGCCCCGTTCTGGCACCCGTGTACGGCGTCGTCTCCTGCCTCCCGATATGGCAGAGGCTCCCTGTTGGCGGCCGCTCGCGGCAGGCCGTGAGGCGCGGTGGTGGTGGCTGCGGAGACCGGCCACGTTGCCACGGGGGTGGTGACCTGCCTTCGGGCGGGCACAGGTCAGCGAGGCATGCGTCGTCCCAGCTCCCGTGCCTTCTCCCGGAGTGCCGCGCCCCAGGCTCCGCCTTCCGCCGGGACGGACATGCCGGCGGCCGCGGGGACCTGCACGTCTGCGAGCGGGCCCTCCGGGGGCGCTTCGAGCCGCGCCCAGTCGATCCTGGTGCCGGCGCGCTCCGCGAGGACCAGCACCGCGGTGGTGAAGCCCTCGGAGAGCGCCAGCATCACGGCGTGGCTCGTTCGGCGGTGCTGCGCCAGCAGGGCGTCCGCGAAGGTCCCGAAGACGACCGGGTCGATCTGGCACTCGTCGTTCTCCATCGGCCCGATGCCCGACGGAATCCCCAACTCCGCCTCGAAGGCCGCCACTTGTCGCTGGAACAGTCGGGAAGCACCGTTGGACGGGTTCCACAGGGTCTCGTCGCCCATGTCGAAGTACTGGCTCATCACGGCACCCTTCAGCTGATCACGACTCGGCAGCCTAGCCAGCCGGATCATCGCCGTCGCCGGGTTTTCCGTCCCGGTACGAGGGGCGTGACGGTCCCGTCCCCGGTAATCCGGTCGACGGTCCCGTCCCCGCCCTCGTACATTCGCCGCTCACCGCACAGGAGGAGCCGGGATGGGCAGCCCTGCGTTTCTGATAGGTGGCGGATGGGCCGCCGCCGAGCTCTACGAGCCTTTCCTGAGCGCTGCCGGGGACGCTCCGCGCATCGGGTGCGTGGTGCTGGACGAGGGTGACGGCCAGGAGCAGTTCGCCCGGTACGAGGACGCGCTGCGGAAGGCGGGCGACTGCACTCCCGTGCCGCTGCTCGTACCGCTCGGCGGGCGGTTCGCGCCGGAGTCGGCGGCGGAGGTCGACGGGGTGCTGGTGTGCGGCGGGCTGACGCCCGCGTACCAGGAGGCGTTCGCGGGGTGTCTCGAAGAGCTGCCGCGGCTGCTGGCCGAGCGCGGTGTGCCGTACGCCGGGTTCTCGGCGGGGGCCGCCGTCGCCGGGCGGCACGCCGTGGTCGGCGGGTGGCTCCTGGACGGGGTTCCGGTGTGCCCGGAGGACACCGCGGAGGACCTCGCGGAGATCGACGTACGGCCGGGGCTGGGGCTCGTGCCCTTCGGGGTCGACGTGCACGCGGCGCAGTGGGGGACGCTGCCGCGGCTCGTCGCGGCCGTCGCCCGCGGGTACGTCCCGTACGGCGTCGCCATCGACGAGAACACGCTGGTCGAGGTGGACGCCGGCGGACACGCCCGGGTCTCGGGGCTCGGGCGCGCCCATGCCCTACGCCCGGCGGACCGCGACGGCGGCGGTGACGGCGGCGTGGTCGTGAAGTCCTACCGGGCCGGCGAGTCCGTCCCCCTGCGCTGAGTCCGGCGGCTCAGCTCCCGCTCCCGTACGGCCGGGTGAGGATCTCCAGCCGGTGGCCGTCGGGGTCGTCGAAGTACGTCCCGCGGCCGCCGTCGTTCGTGTTGATCTCGCCGGGGCGGTGGTGGTGCGGGTCCGCCCAGTAGGTGAGGCCGGCCTCCCGGATGCGGGCGAAGATCGCGTCGAAGTCGTCCTCGGAGACCAGGAAGGCATAGTGCTGCGGGGTGATGGTCTCGGTCGTCTCCATGTAGTCAAGCGTCACGCCGTTCGGTATCTCGACGGGTACGAACGGGCCGTAGTCCGGGCCCACTTCGAGTCCGAGGACACCGGCGAGGAACCGGGCCGAGGCGTGGCTGTCGTGCGCGGCGACGATGGTGTGGTTCAGCTGCACGGTCATCGTGGGGACCTCCTCGTGGCCGTACTTGCCGTGGCTGCCGGGCCGGAAACACCGGGCACCGGGAGGAGGACGGCGCGCCCGCCGTGCCACCGGCCGCGGCGGCACGGCGGCTGCGCCGGACAGGCGGTCAGATCGTCGCGGTGTCGATCACGAACCGGTACCGGACGTCACTCGCCACCACCCGCTCGTACGCCTCGTTGATCCGGTCGGCGCCGATCAGCTCGATCTCCGCGCCCAGGCTGTGCTCGGCGCAGAAGTCGAGCATCTCCTGGGTCTCCGGGATGCCGCCGATGCCGGAGCTGCTCAGGCTGCGGCGGTTGCCGAACACCGAGGAGAGCCGGATGTGGACCGGCTCCTCGGGGATGCCCAGGTTGACCATGGCGCCGTCCGTGCGCAGCAGCGACAGGTAGGCGTCGAAGTCGAGCGGCGCGGAGACCGTGTTGAGGATCAGGTCGAAGGTGCCCTTGAGGTTCTCGAAGGTCTTCGGGTCGCCGGTGGCGTAGTAGTGGTCGGCGCCCAGCCGCAGACCGTCGTCCTTCTTGCGCAGGGACTGGGAGAGGACGGTGACCTCCGCGCCGAGCGCGTGCGCGATCTTGACGCCCATGTGGCCGAGGCCGCCGAGGCCCACGACGGCGACCTTCTTGCCGGGGCCGGTGTTCCAGTGCCGGAGCGGGGAGTACGTGGTGATGCCCGCGCAGAGCAGGGGCGCGGCCACGTCGAGGGAGAGACCGTCGGGAATGCGCACGACGAAGTTCTCGTCGACGACGATCTTGTGCGAGTAACCGCCGTAGGTGGGCTCGCCGTCCTTGCCCACGGCGTTGTACGTCCAGGTCGGGCCGCCCTTGGAGCAGTACTGCTGCAGGCCTGCCCTGCAGTTGTCGCACTCGCGGCAGGAGTCGACCATGCAGCCGACGCCCACACGGTCGCCGACCTGGAATTTCGTGACACCGGAACCGACCTCGGAGACGACACCGGCGATCTCGTGGCCGGGCACCATCGGGAAGATAGCCGTGCCCCAGCCCTCGCGGGCCTGGTGGATGTCGGAGTGGCAGATGCCGGCGAACTTGATGTCGATCAGGACGTCGAACTCGCCGACCGGGCGCCGCTCGATCGTGGTCCGCTCCAACGGGGCCTTCGCGGCGGGCGCGGCATACGCAGCAACAGTGGTCATGGCGGGGTTCTCCTAGAGGGGGGTCAGGTGTCCGGCTGCCTTCCCGCCGGGCACCTCTCCACCCTGCCTCACTCGCGGATGCATCACCCAGTCCACGCCTCTGCGTACGTCCGCCGGTCCTACCACTGGCGGGGTCAGGTTCCCCTGCGTACGACCATGAATACTGGAGGTATGGATGAACTGCCCGAATCCGCCCCCGCCCGGCCGCTGGACCGGCGTGCCGAGCTCAGCGAGTTCCTGCGCAGCAGGCGGGCCCGGCTGAAGCCGGAGGACGTAGGACTGCCGGACTTCGGGCGGCACCGCAGGGTGCCCGGGCTGCGCCGCGAGGAGCTGGCTCAGCTGGCCGGGGTGTCCGTGGCGTACTACACGCGGCTGGAGCAGGGAAACGGGCGGAACGTGTCGGCGGAGGTGCTGGACTCGATAGCCCGCGCGCTGCGGCTGACGGACGCCGAGCACGCGCATCTGACCCATCTCGCCAAGGGGAAGCAGCACAAGAAGAAGGCCTCGGCGCGCCCGCAGCAGGTGCGCGGCGCGCTGCGGCAGCTGCTGGACACGATGGACGGCGTGCCGGCCTATGTGGTGGGGCGGCGGTCGGAGATCCTGGCGTGGAACCGGATGACGGCGGCCCTCTTCGGTGACTGGGAGCAACTGCCGGTCGCTGAACGCAACTGGGCGCGACTGGTGTTCCTGCACCCCGACTACCGTGATCTCTTCGTCGACTGGGAGCAGAAGGCGATCGACATCGTCTGCGCGCTGCGGATGGACGCCGGCTGCTACCCCGACGATCCGCGGCTGTCCGCCCTGGTCGGGGAGCTGTCCGTGAAGAGCGCGGACTTCCGCCGCCTGTGGGCGACGCACGACGTCAAGGAGAAGAGCCACGGGGTCAAGCGGCTGCATCACCCACTGGTGGGCGAGTTGTCCCTGCACTTCGAGTCGTTCCGCATGCCGGACGACAGCGACCAGTCCCTGGTCACCTATCACGCGGAGCCGGGCTCGCCGTCGGCCGAGGGGCTGCGCCTGCTGGCCAGCTGGGGGACGGACGCGGCGAAAATCGTTCCGTCGGCCTGACGGCACCCGCAGCCCGAACGACCGTCCCCAGGGGCCGGCGGCGCCCCGCGCTCAGTCCACCCCGAGGTCCTCCCGCATGACCCTGCGCATCGCGGTCAGCAGTGGTTCCGCCTCCTTCAGGTCGAGGAGGGCCCGCTGCGGGGTCTCGCCCTCGCGGGCCAGGTTCCGGTCGAGTCGTTTCGCCGTCGCGTCGATCCCGGCGAGGACCCGGTTCACCGCGCGTGAGGCGTCCAGGATGTGTTCGGGTACGACCATCTGCGCCTCGGCGTAGTGGTCCCGGTACTCGCGCCGGGTCTCCTCCAGCTGGTCACGGTCCTGGTCGGTGTAGACGCCGTCGCGGATACGGTGCAGGGCGTCCTTGAGGAGTGTGTGGAACTGCCGGGAGGCGCGGTTCATGGCGACGTATGCCGCGCGCCGCTCCTCGAAGCGCAGCCTGCGTTCCGCGCGTTCGGCGTCCTCGGTGCGCTGCCGGGCGCCGAGCCGATGGCTGAGCATGGGTGCGAGGAGGGTGCCGAGGACACCGAACACGGCGGTGATCATCGCGGTTATGGCTACGGTCACGGGGTGACCCTATGACACTCCGTCAACCCTGGTACGGCGGTGCGGCCCCCCAGTTCCACTTCGGCACCGGCTGCTCCGCCGGGGGCTTCGCGTCCGGGCCGGAGAAGTACACGGCCAGCCGCGTGCCCCACTCCACGTAGGCCAGGAAGGCCGAGCGGAACTCCGCGTCGGCCGGCAGGCCCGCGTCGTCGGCGGCGTCCTGGATGAGGTTCACCCAGCGGCGGCGCTGCGGCTCGGTGATGTGCTTGCCGAAGTGTCTGGCGACCATGTGACCGTGGCCGCCCCGGGTCTGCGAGTAGCCGGCCGGACCGCCGAAGACCTCGCCGAGCCACAGGGCCACGTGGGCGGCGTGGTCGGGGGCCAGGTCGGCGAAGAGCGGGGCCAGGAGGTCGTCCTTGAGGACCTTGTCGTAGAAGACCTCGGTCAGCCGGGAGAAGGCCTCCGCGCCGCCCGCCCAGGCGTACGGCGTCGGGGTCGCCGCGCCCGTACCGTGGACCGGCGTGGGCTCGTAGTGGCGCATCTCCTCGATGTTCTCGACGTACGGGCGGATCTCGGCGAAGAACGCGGGGAAGAGGTCCGACTTCCGGAAGCCCTCCAGATGGGCCTGCGTGGACGTCCAGGTGATCCGGAGGACGTGGTGCTCCGGGTCCTCCTCGCACCGGGTCAGTTCATAGTCCACGCACTGCGGTGCCGCCGCGAGCTGCGTCGCGGCGCGGGTGTAGGCGGCCAGGAAGTCCGCCGACTGCTGCTCGGGGATGCGATACCGGATGTATTCGATCGTGTGAGCCGTCATGGAGGCACACAAACACGGACGGGGCGCGCGGGGGGGGGGGTTGGGGGGGGCGGGGGGGTGCCGCCCGCGCCGGCGGCCCCCGCGGCCGCGGCGGGCCCGCGTCCGGGGTTGGGGTGTGTTTTGGTGTTGAGGTCTGTTTTGGGGT
>NZ_JBHYKH010000092.1:2833-6192 GCF_042741275.1 Streptomyces sp. NPDC058964 | reverse complement strand
CACACCCGCCCCCCCCCCCGCCCCGCGCCCTCGCGCCCGCCGCCCCCCCCCGTGTGGATCCGGGCCTACTCGGCGGCCCGCTGGGCCGCTACGGCTCACTTGCCGTAGTAGGCGTTGTAGATCGAGATCGTCGACTTGTTGCCCTTCTTGTCGGCGATCTTCGCGTGGAACGAGATGGCCTTGCCCTTGGCCGGGTTCTTGACGGTGATCTTGCCGTTGACCACGTCGACCTTCTTCCAGGTCTGGCCGTAGTCGTACGACACGTACACCGACAGCGACTGCAGGTTGCCGCCCGCGGCCGCGCCCTCCACGGTGACCGGGAAGGTGACCGTCTTGTCGGCCTCGACGCGGCTGTCCAGGCCGGTCTTGGCGTTGAAGCGGAGGGTGGAGGCCGGGAGCTTGGCGGTGTCGCCGCCGGACGGCTTCTTCGAGTGGAAGGTCCAGCTCGCGTCGATCCGCGTGGAGGCGGCCGCGACCTTGACGGTCCGCTTGACCGAGGTGGTCAGCTTGTACTCGGCGTCACCGGCCGGGACCTTGAAGGACTCCCCGCCGAACAGCGGGTCCTTGTTGGAGCCCACCTTGGTGCCGTTGCGGTACAGGGTGGTGTCCACCGAGGTGAAGACCGAGGACCCGGCGTGCTTGTTGCTGTCGGAGAACAGCGGCACCACGCCGTAGATCCCGTTGCCGTCACGGAACAGGCCGAAGTCGGCGTTGAGGTGCGGGCCGAAGACCGCCGTGTTGAAGGTCTTCTCGTAGCTCTTGCCCGCCGCGAAGGTCTGCGGCGCGCCCAGCGTGTAGAACGCCTCGGCGATCGGGAAGCCGTCCTGGTCGACTCCGCCGTCCTGCTCGAAATCGAGTCCCCACTTCACGCCGCCCAGCGCCGACAGGTGCAGGGTCCGGGTTCCGGGCAGGGGCTGCGGGATCGCGATGGCGGAGCCGCCGCTGCTCTGGGGCAGGTAGCCGATCGCGCCGACCGACCCCTTCTTGCCGCTCGCCGCCGCGCCCAGGCCGACCTTCACCGTGGACAGGTCGCTCGCCTTGTAGTGCTTGGTGTAGCCGGTGGCGAACTGCCTGACCCCGGCGCCGGCCGTGGTGTCCCACTGCTCGTTGTCACCCTTGGCCCAGTGCGCGTCCCACTGCTGGTAGAGCTGACCGGCGGGGAGCTGCGGGCCGAGGCCGGCGGTGTGGAAGTTGTCGTACGAGTCCAGGAACCACCCGTAGCCGTAGGACGAGTCGCCCACCGTCAGGTCGAACTCCGGGTAGGCGAAGGCGGCCTTGGCGGCCGGGTCGGGGACGGTGATGTCCACCGGCTTGGCCTTGCGCGCGTCCAGCGTGATCGTCTGCTTCTTGTCGACGGTCAGCTTCGGCTGCGCGATCCAGTCGATGCCCTTGGTGGCGTCCTCCGGGTCCGCGAAGATGCCGGAGTCGAGGATGTACGTGCCCTTGGGCGCGCGCACCTTCACCGTGCCGGAGGGGTCGTACGGCGTGAGGTCCTTGCCGTTGGCCAGGCCCGCGACACCGCTCAGGTCGGCGCTGTAGTACTTCGCCGGCTTGCCGTCCCGCCCGATGAACTTCAGCGTCACGTCGTACGACTGCACCTCGCGCTGCACGGCGGCGGCCGTGCGGACGGTCTGGCCGCCGCCGGTCGCGGTCACGTACGCGGAGTAGGCGCCGTCGAGGGTGCCGCCCAGCTTGGTGTCGACGGTGAAGCCGACGGAGGCCTTGCCGCCCGCCGGGACGGTCACCTTGGTCCTGGCGAGCTTGAAGAAGCCCGCCGGAGCCGCCTGGCCCTTGGGGTTGGTCGCGGTGGTGGCCAGGTCGAGCGTGACGTCCTTGGTGCTCAGGTTGCGGTACGTCAGCTGCTTGGTGACCGGCTTGTCGTCGGTGTGCGGCCACTGCTGGATGCCGAAGCTCACCGAGACCGGGTCGGCGATCACGGACTGCTTGATGGCCTTGTCGACCGCGATACGGCCGGAACCCTGCTGGAACGGCGTGTACTTGCCGCCCTTGGCGGAGCCGGTCAGCGCGGCCTTCAGCTCGGCGTAGCCCCAGTCGGGGTGTTCCTGCTTCAGGATCGCGGCGGCGCCCGCGACGTGCGGGGTCGCCATCGAGGTGCCGGAGATGGTCAGGTAGCCCTCGGGCTTCTCACCGACCTCCTGGTCGATGACGCTGCCCTTGGCCGCGGCGGCGGTGATGTCGACACCGGGCGCGGTCACGTCCGGCTTGATGGCGCCGTCGCCGGCACGCGGGCCGGTCGAGGAGAAGTCCGCCAGCTTGTCGCTCTTGTCGACGGCACCGACGGTGAGCGCGGCGTCCGCGCTGCCCGGCGAACCGATGGACTCGGGGCCCTCGTTGCCCGCGGCGATCGCGAACAGGACGCCCTTCTCGGTGGAGAGCTTGTTGACCTCGGCCTCGAGGGGGTCGATCTCGGGCGTGTCGTAGCCGCCCAGGCTGAGGTTGATGACCGAGGCGCCCTGCTGGACCGCCCACTCCATGCCGGCGAGGATGCCGGAGTCGTCACCGGAGCCGGTGTCGTCCAGGACCTTGCCGTTGAGGATCTTCGCGTCGGGTGCGACACCCTTGTACTTGCCGCCCGACTTGGCGCCGGTGCCCGCCGCGATGGAGGCGACGTGCGTGCCGTGGCCGAAGTGGTCGGTGGCGTCGGCGGCGGCCGAGAAGTTCTTGGACTCGATCACCTGGTCCTTGAGGTCCGGGTGGGTCGTGTCGACACCCGTGTCCAGGACGGCGATCTTGACGCCCTTGCCGGTGTAGCCGGCCGCCCACGCCTTGGGAGCGCCGATCTGCGGCACGGACTTGTCGAGGCTGGCCTTGCGGACGCCGTCGAGCCAGACGTGCGCGATGCCGGAGGCGGTCCTGTTCCCGTTGGTGACCGCGTCCCACAGCTCGTGCGTGTCCTTGACCGGGGTCTGCACCGCGTCCGCGTTCAGCGCCTTCAGGCTGCGGCGCAGCGTGCCCGCGTCACGGACGTCGGCCTTGGTGGCCGCGGCGGTACCGCTGTAGCCGACGATGACCTTGAGACCGTGCTTGAGGGACTTGCGGGTGGCGGCCTTGTTCAGCTCGGTGATGTCGAACAGCCGCTGGTCCAGCCTGCCGGAGGCGACCAGGCCCACCGCGTCGGCGGGAATGACGAGGGTGTGCCCGTCGGCCTTGCGGAGCTGGAAGGGTATGTGCTCGCGCCCCTTCGCCCGCTCCAGGCCGACGACCCGGCCCTTGGCGTCGAGGGGGGCCCCGGGGGCGGGGGTTAGGGGGTTTGGGGGGGTGGTAGGGTGGGGGGAGGGGGGGGCCGCGGGGCGCGGCGCGGGGGTCGGCGCCGCCCGGGGGGGGATTGCGGCGGCGAG
>NZ_JBHYKH010000092.1:0-2823 GCF_042741275.1 Streptomyces sp. NPDC058964 | reverse complement strand
TTTTTTGGGTGTTGGGGGTGTGGGGCCGGGCGCGCGGGGGCGGCGGCCGAGGCGCGCTGCTCGGGCTTCGCCGACGCCGGGCTGGTCATGCCTGCGGCGAGGGCGACGGCTGCGGCGGTGGCCACGGTGGCCGCAGCCGCTCTTTTCACTTGTCTGCGCAAAACTCCCCCTGGAAATGGAGTACCGGGCCGGCGAATGACTCGCTCACCCGGCCGGGGGCAGTCTCGTACGCATGAACGTCAACCCCCCGGACCACGCAGTATGCCGGGGGGTGATCTGACGGCTCAATAGTTGAGAGGAGGGTGAGAAAGCGCTGCCGCGAACTGTTACGCGCCGGGTGGAACACCGTTACCAAACCGCGAAGTCGCGTACGTGCGTTCGGTGTTATAGGCCTCCGGCCGCGCCGCTACGCGCCCGCGTTCTCCTTCACGGTGATCTTTCCCTTGCGGATGGTCGCCAGGCGCGGGGCCTTCCTCGCGATCGCGGAGTCGTGGGTGACCATGATGAAGGTCAGGCCGTGCTCCTTCCACATGCGTTCGAGCACCTCCATGATCTCGTCCCGCATGCCCTCGTCGAGGTTGCCGGTCGGTTCGTCGGCGAGCAGCACCTTGGGCTGCTTCACCAGTGCGCGGGCGATGGCGACGCGCTGCTGCTGCCCTCCTGACATCTCCGAGGGCAGATGGCCCAGGCGTTCGCCCAGTCCGACCGAGTGCAGGGCCTCGGCGGCTCGTTCGCGGCGGTCCCTGGCCTTGATGCCGAGCGGGACGAGCGCGATCTCCACGTTCTCCTGGGCGGTGAGCGTGGGGATGAGGTTGAAGGACTGGAAGACGAAGCCGATGCTCTCGCTGCGGACCCTGGTGAGCCGGGCCTCGGGGAGCCTGGCCAGGTCGGTGCCGTCGAGGACGACTTCGCCGGAGGTGGGGCGGTCGAGGCCGCCGAGCATCTGGAGCAGCGTGGACTTGCCGCCGCCGGTGGGCCCCTGGATGACCAGGCGGTCGCCGTCGCCGATGGTCAGGTCTATGCCGTCCAGGGCGTGGATGGTGTCCTTTCCGCGGGTGTAGCGCTTGGTGACGTTCCTGAGTTCGTACATGGTGGCTCCTGGGAGGGTTCGGGGTGGTGCGCGCCGTGGTCGGGTGCCGGTGAGCGGGGCCGCTACTCCACGCGCCGCAACGCATCCGCCGGGCGCAGCCTCGACGCCCGCCAGCCTCCGAACGCTCCCGCGATCAGGCCTCCGGCCACCGCGAGACCGACCGCGAGGACGATCGTGGTGAGGCTGACCGGAGCGGTGAGCGCCACCTCCAGGCTCTTCGCCGCCTGCCGGCCGGGGCCGCCGAAGCCGCCACCGCCGAAGCCACCGCCGGCGGGACCACCGGGACCGCCGGGACCGCCGCCGGTGTTGCCGAGCGAGGCATTCAGCGTCGGGCTGATCGCCGTGACGAGGTATGCGCCCCCCAGGCCGAGGGCGATACCGAGGGCACCGCCGACCAGTCCGTTGACCACCGCCTCGCCGACCACCTGCCGGGTCACCCGGCCCGACTTCCAGCCCAGGGCCTTCAGCGTGCCGAACTCGCGGACGCGCCGGGAGACGGCGGAGGAGGTGAGCAGTCCGGCGACCAGGAACGCCGCCACCAGCACCGCGATGGACAGCCACTTGCCGACGTTGGCGGCCAGGCCGGAGGCGGTGGACAGCGAGCCGGAGACGGTCTTGGCGAGGTCGGCGGAGGTGGTGACCGTCGTGCCGGAGACGTTCTTCTGGATGGCGCTCTTGACGGTGTCGATCTGCTGGGAGTCGGTCGCCTTGACGTAGACCGTGGTGATCTTGTTCTTCTCGCCGGCCAGTGCCTGCGCCTGCTTGAGCGGGATGTAGAGGTTGGCCGCCGAGTCACCGCTGTCGGCGGTGGCGATGCCGATCACCCTGTACTTGACGCCCTTGACGGTGACGGTGGAGCCGACCTTGTACTTCTTCGTCTTGGCGTAGGCCGAGTCGGCGACGGCGACCTTGGCGTTCGTCTCGGTCGTCCTGAAGGTGCGGCCACTGGTGATCTTCGACGAGGTCAGCGGGCCGAGCGCTGTCCTGGTGACGTCGGTGCCGTAGACCGTGTACTGGTTGATGTCGAAGTCGGCGCCGCCGCCCCGGACCTCGCCCTGCGGCAGGCCGTTGCCGACGCCGGGTCCGCCCTGCCGGTTGCCGCCGGAGTTCTGGTTCTGCTGGAACTGGCCGCGGGTGAACTGTCCGCTGACCTTCACCACGTTGAGGCTCAGTCCGCCGACGGCCGTCGAGACGCCCTTCTGCGCCGAGACCCTGGTGACGGTGGAGGAGGCGAGGGTGGTGAAGCCCTGCACCATGACCCGGTCGCTGCTCTGCGACTTGGAGTCGCCGTTGTTCTGCGCGTCGAACCGGAAGCGCGGACGCTGCGCGTCGCCGGTGGACGCCGACGCCGCCTTGGTGACGGTCATGTCCGTACCGAGGCCGTAGAGCGACTGGAGGACCTTGTCCTGGGCCTTCCCCATGCCGTTGGACACGGAGTTGACCACGATGACCAGCGCGATGCCCAGCGCGAGGCCGGAGGCGACGACGAGGGCCGCCTTTCTGCGGCGGCGCAGTTCGCGCCTCAGGTAGGTGAAGAACATGGCCGCAAGCTAGGCACGCACCGTGATGACTCGATAAGGCCGGAATAAGAGATGCATGAGAAGGCTGTGACCGGCCCCGGAAAGTGCCCGGAAACACCGGTGCCGCCCCCGGGGGGGGGCCCCCGGCGCGGGGGGGGGGGGGGGGGGAGGCGGGCGCGCCCGTGGGGGATAAACAAAAACACGCCCCCCCGC
>NZ_JBHYKH010000091.1:6222-23045 GCF_042741275.1 Streptomyces sp. NPDC058964 | reverse complement strand
GCTTCTTCAGCGCGCGCCCGGCGATCGGGGTCAGCCCCAGCTCGTCCAGTACGCCGTCCCGCTCGGCCCGGGCCGCGCGCACGTCCAGTCCGCGCAGCCGCGCGGTGGTCTCCACGGCGAGGGACACCGTCAGCTCGTCGAGCGCGGAGGACTCCTGGCCGAGGTAGGCGAGGATGCGGGCGGCCCGTTCCGGGTGGCGCACGATGTCGTGGCCGAGGATCTCGACGCTGCCGGCGTCCGGCCGCAGCAGCCCGGTCAGCTGCCGTACGAGGGTGGACTTGCCGGCCCCGTTCGGCCCGAGCAGTCCGAAGATCTCCCCGCGCCGTACGTCCAGCTCCACCCCGTCGGTGGCCCGCACCTCGGACGCCCCCGGCGCCCCCCGCCGGCCCTTGACGGCCGGATACGTCTTGGTCAGACCGCGCACCGCGCACACGACGTCACCGGGATGCCGAGGAGCCTGTGCCGAGCGCGTATTCACAATGGACGAGAGTACGGGGTCCGGGAGCTTTACTCGCCTTTGGGGCCTCCTACCTCGGTTCATTCTCCAGCGGGAGCGTGTTCCGCCGCGGTCGGGACGTCGATCTCCCGCCAGAAGCCCGCCCTGATCGCGTAGCGGTCGTGCTCGTCGATCTGGTCGTCCTTGTGGGCGAGCAGACCGAAGCGGGCTGCGTAGCGCAGCAGCTCGCCGTCGATGCGGTGCGGGATGCGCGGGTACATGCCGGACAGCTTCTGCAGATGGGTCTGGTCGCCGAGCCGGGAGATCCACCGGCGTGCGAAGACCTGTCCCACCTCGTACGGGTCGCCGCCGACCGTGGTGATGTCCTCCTCCCGGTCGGCCCACCGCTGCTCGGCCGTGGTGAGCTGCGCCAGCGTCGGCATGGAGGCGGCGTCGGGCGACTCCGCGGCCGCGCCCGGCCGGTCCACCCAGCCCTTGTCCGAGGACCAGCGCAGGGTCGCGGTGGTCGGGTGCTGGACGGCATGGGTGCCGGGGGCGCGCAGCGCGGCGAGGTCCTTGGGGGTGGGCACACCCTTCGGCGTGGGCACCCGCTCCTGGGTGCCGTTGTCCGCGACGGTGGCGGCCGGTGCGTGTTCGCCCTCCTCGCCCGCGCGCTCCGCCGTCGCCGCGAGCGAGGACTCGGGCAGGGGCGCGGAGAGGATCGCCGCGATCTCGGGGCGGGGCGCCGGCGGGGGCGCGCAGATGCCGGTGAGCTCCCTGGCGCGTACGGCCTTGGTGATCCACGTACGGTCCAGGACACGCCGCTCGTCGGCCTCGGCGACCAGGTCCTCGGACTGGTTGTAGTCGCCGTCGGCGGCCTGTACGGCCCACAGGTGGACGGCGACGCCGTGCTCCTTGGCGGCCATCATGCCGGGCAGCAGGTCGCCGTCGCCCGTGACGAGGACGACGTCGGAGCAGGCACGGTTGCGGGCCAGCTCGGTCAGCTCGGCGTGCATGGCGGCGTCCACGCCCTTCTGGGCCCAGCGTCCGTCACTGCGGGTCAGGGCGCCGAGCCGGACCGTGACCCGGGGCATCACGCGCAGCCTGCGGTGCTCCGGCTGGGGGACACGGTCGGGGGCGCCGTCGAACCAGTAGATGCGCAGCAGCGGCCGCTCCGTGTCGGCCTCGGCGCGTTCGCGCAGCGCCTGGATGAGCGCGGTGTGATCGACGGTGATACGGGATCGGGAGGGCTCTCCGGCGAGGAGGCTGGCTGCGGCCCCCAGCAGATACCCGGCGTCCACCAGGACGATGCAGCGGTCCACACGACTCACCCTCTTCCCGGGAGGTTTGCTTCGGGCTCGATTCGAGTCTGCCCGACCGCGCGGGGGTTAACGGCCCGAACTCGATCTTCGGCGTGGCGTTTCGGGACCTCGCTCGCCGACCAGCCCTGTCACAGACGGTAATTATCCGACATGCGCCTCTTGTCAGCCTATGTGAATCTGATTCCGGCCCTGGCCCCTAGATCCCCCACAGGAGGCAGATCACCATGGCCAAGAACAAGAACCGCAAGCAGGGTGGCCCGCAGAACCGCGCCTCGCAGGCCGAGCAGGCTCGCGAGCAGGCGCAGCGGACGTCGACCGAGGCCCATGAGTCCCCGGCGGCGAACATCCAGGGCAGCCCCGCGGATGTTGCCCGTAAGCAGAAGAAGAGCTTCGGCCACAACTGAAGACCGGGCCGTTGAGCCCAGGCACTGACGCGGGTCGTCACCGAGGACGGGTGCGCCCCGCGCTCATACCGTCGGCCGGACGGCCGCTCAACCCGCCAGGCAGGACGGCCCGAGCAGCACCTTCAGATCGCCGAACAGGGCCGGGTCCGGCTTCACCCGGTGCCGGTCGAGGCGCAGGACCGTCGTCCTGCGCGGGCCCTGGAGCCGGATGCGGACCTCGCTGTCGCCCTTGTGGTGGCTGAGGATCTCGCCGAGGCGGCTGACCATGGGCGGGGTGACCTTGACGGCCGGGATGGTCAGGATCACGGGGGCGTTGGTGCCCGCGTTGGAGAGGTCCGGGACCATCAGCTCCATCGCGACGAGCCGCGGCACGTCCTCCCGCTTGTCGAGCCGGCCCTTGACGAACACGACCGCGTCCTCGACGAGTTGGGTCGAGACGAGCTGGTACGTCGCCGGGAAGAACATGCACTCGATGGAGCCGGCGAGGTCCTCCACCGTGGCGATCGCCCAGGCGTTGCCCTGCTTGGTCATCTTGCGCTGCAGGCCGGAGATGATCCCGCCGATGGTCACCACGGCACCGTCCGCGTGCTCGCCTCCGGTGAGCTGGGCGATGCCCGCGTCGGCCTTGTCGGACAGCACGTGCTCCAGGCCGAACAGCGGGTGGTCGGAGACGTAGAGACCGAGCATCTCCCGCTCCTGGGCGAGCAGATAGGTCTTGTCCCACTCGTCCTCGGTGAAGACCACGTCGAGTCCGAAGCCGGGCTCGCTGCTGGTCTCCTCGCCCATCCCGCCGAAGAGGTCGAACTGCCCCTCGGCCTCCTTGCGCTTGACCGCGACCACGTTGTCGATCATCGGCTCGTACTGGGCCGTCAGCCCCTTGCGGGTGTGCCCCATGGTGTCGAAGGCGCCGGCCTTGATCAGGGACTCCGTGGTGCGCTTGTTGCAGACCACGGCGTCGACCTTGTCGAGGTAGTCGGGGAAGGAGGCGTACTTCCCCTTGGCCTTGCGGCACCGGATGATCGACTCGACCACGTTGGTGCCGACGTTGCGCACGGCGGAGAGGCCGAAGAGGATCACGTCGTCGCCCTGCGCGGCGAAGTTCGCCTCGGACTCGTTGACGTTCGGCGGCAGCACCTTGATGCCCATGCGGCGGCACTCGTTGAGGTAGATCGCCGACTTGTCCTTGTCGTCCTTGACGGAGGTGAGGAGCGCGGCCATGTACTCGGCGGGGTAGTTCGCCTTGAGATACGCGGTCCAGTACGACACCAGGCCGTACGCGGCGGAGTGGGCCTTGTTGAAGGCGTAGCCGGCGAAGGGGACCAGCACGTCCCACAGGGCCTGGATGGCCTCGTCGCTGTAACCGTTCTTGCGGGCGCCGGCCTGGAAGATGGTGAAGTTCTTCGCCAGCTCGTCGGGCTTCTTCTTGCCCATCACACGGCGGAGGATGTCGGCCTCGCCGAGCGAGTACCCGGCGATGATCTGGGCGGCCTTCTGCACCTGCTCCTGGTAGACGATCAGGCCGTAGGTGACGGCCAGGACCTCTTCGAGCGGCTCCTCCAGCTCCTTGTGGATCGGCGTGATCTCCTGCTGCTTGTTCTTGCGCAGCGCGTAGTTCGTGTGGGAGTTCATGCCCATCGGGCCCGGGCGGTACAGGGCCGACACGGCGGAGATGTCTTCGAAGTTGTCGGGCTTCATCAGGCGCAGCAGCGAGCGCATGGGGCCGCCGTCGAACTGGAAGACGCCGAGGGTGTCGCCGCGCTGGAGGAGATCGAACGTCGTCGGGTCGTCGAGCGGGAGGCCCAGGAGGTCGATGTCGACCCCCTTGTTGGCCTTCACCATCTTGACGGCGTCGTCCATGATCGTCAGGTTGCGCAGGCCCAGGAAGTCCATCTTCAGCAGGCCGAGCGACTCACAGCTCGGGTAGTCCCACTGCGTGATGGTCACGCCGTCGGTGTGCCGCACCCAGACAGGGACGTGCTCGGTGATGGTCTCGCTGGACATGATCACGCCGGCGGCGTGCACGCCCATCTGCCGGACCAGGCCCTCCACACCGCGCGCGGTGTCGATGACCTTCTTCACGTCCGGCTCGTTCTCGTACATCCCGCGGACCTCGCCGGCCTCGCTGTAGCGCGGGTGGCTGGGGTCGGTGATGCCGGACAGCGGGATGCCCTTGCCGAGGACGTCGGCGGGCATGGCCTTGGTGATGCGGTCGCCCATCGCGTACGGGTAGCCCAGCACGCGAGCGGAGTCCTTGATCGCGTTCTTGGCCTTGATGGTGCCGTAGGTGCCGATCATGGCGACCTTGTCGGCGCCGTACTTCTCCGTCACGTACCTGATGACCTCGACGCGCCTGCGCTCGTCGAAGTCGATGTCGACGTCGGGCATCGAGATGCGCTCGGGGTTGAGGAACCGCTCGAAGATCAGGCCGTGCGGGATCGGGTCGAGGTCGGTGATGCCCATGGCGTAGGCGACGATCGAACCGGCCGCGGAGCCTCGGCCGGGGCCGACCGCGATGCCGTTGTTCTTGGCCCACATGATGAAGTCGGCGACCACGAGGAAGTAGCCGGGGAAACCCATCGAGATGATGACGTCCATCTCGTAGTCGGCCTGCTTCTGGCGGTCCTCGGGGATGCCGCCGGGGAAGCGGCGCTCCATGCCGCGGCGGACCTCCTCCTGGAACCAGGTGACCTCGGTGTAGCCCTCCGGGATGTCGAACTTGGGCATGAGGTCGCGCTTCTCGAACATGCCCGTGGTGTCGATCTGCTCGGCCACCAGGAGCGTGTTGCGGCAGCCCTCCTGCCAGGCGTCCGAGGAGTCGATGGCGTACATCTCGTCCGTGGACTTCAGGTAGTAGCCGGTGCCGTCGAACTTGAAGCGGTCCGGGTCGGAGAGGTTCTTGCCGGTCTGGATGCACAGCAGGGCGTCGTGGGCGCCCGCCTCGTGCGCGTACGTGTAGTGCGAGTCGTTGGTGACCAGCGGTGGGATGCCGAGCTTCTTGCCGATCTCCAGCAGGCCGTCGCGGACCCGGCGCTCGATCTCGATGCCGTGGTCCATCAGCTCCAGGAAGTAGCGGTCCTTGCCGAAGATGTCCTGGTAGTCCGCGGCCGCCTTCAGGGCCTCGTCGTACTGGCCGAGGCGCAGCCGGGTCTGGAGCTCACCGGAAGGGCAGCCGGTGGAGGCGATCAGGCCCTCGGACCACTGGGAGATGGTCTCCTTGTCCATCCGGGGCCACTTCTGCAACCAGCCCTCGGCGTACGCGTCGGAGGACAGGCGGAAGAGGTTGTGCAGGCCCGTCGCGTTCGCCGCCCAGATCGTCTTGTGGGTGTAGCCGCCGGAGCCGGAGACGTCGTCCCTCTTCTGGTGCGGCTGGCCCCACTGGATCTTGCGCTTGTTGCGCCGGGACTCGGGGGCGACATATGCCTCGATCCCGATGATCGGGGTGACTCCGGCCTTCTTCGCGGTGTGGAAGAAGTCGTACGCCCCGTGGAGGTTGCCGTGGTCGGACATGGCGATGTGCGTCATGCCCATCTCGTTGCAGGCGTTGAACATGTCCTTGAGCCGCGCGGCACCGTCCAGCAGCGAGTACTGGGTGTGGACGTGCAGGTGCGTGAAGGGCGGCTTTGACACGGTTTCGGCCTCCGAAATCAAGCGGGTGCGGCGCGAAGCGCCTCGCTGACGGGCAGTGGTCGGGTGACGGACGGGCGGGCGTCGACGATCTTCCGACCGGCTGCGGACAGTCTGGGGGACAGCGTCGAAGTCTATGCCCCGGCACTGACACACGCCGGGCACTCGCGCGTACCTTCATCCGTTGGGACAGATCGGAAGGCCCGTCCGGACGGATGTCCCATCCGGCCCATACGTCACGCATCACCTGCACCAGGAGGCACCCAGCGATGTCGGTACCCCAGCTCAACGACGAGCAGCGCGGCGAGGAGATCCTCGCCGTCTTCGACACCGCCTTCGGCCAGCTCCTGGCCGCCGACCCGGCCGCGTTCCGCGTGAAGTTCCGGAAGATGGCGGCCTCGGCCTTCGCGTTCTACCGGGGCACGGCGGCCCTCTTCTACCATGACGTCGACACGGAGAAGCGCGGCGGCCCCTACCTCGACGAGCGCACCTCCCGCGTGTGGATCCACGGCGACCTGCACGCGGAGAACTTCGGCACGTACATGGACGCCAACGGCCGCCTGATCTTCAACGTCAACGACTTCGACGAGGCGTACGTCGGCCCCTTCACCTGGGACCTGAAGCGCTTCTCCGCCTCCATCGCCCTCATCGGGTACGCGAAGGCGCTCAGCGACGAGCAGATCACCGAGCTGGTGCAGGTGTACGCGGCCGCGTACCGCGAGCGCATCCGCGCACTGGCGACCGGCGCCAAGAGCGACGAGGTGCCGCCGTTCACCCTGGACACCGCGCAGGGTCCCCTCCTGGACGCACTGCGTGACGCCCGCTCGCTGACCCGCTTCGGGCTGCTGGAGTCCATGACGGAGATCCGGGACTTCGAGCGCCGCTTCGCGCCGGGCGGCGGCTCCATCGAGCTGGACGCGGCCACCCGCTACAAGGTGCTCGCCGCCTTCGACGGCTACCTGGAGACGCTGCCGGAGACCTCCCTGGCCCGCCCGGACTCGTACCGGGTGAAGGACGTCGTGGGCCGCCGCGGCATCGGCATCGGCTCGGCCGGCCTGCCGTCGTACAACATCCTCCTGGAGGGCCACAGCGACGCCCTGGAGAACGACGTCGTGATCTACATCAAGCAGGCCCAGACCCCGGCCGTCTCCCGGCACATCACGGACCCGGCGATCCGCGACTACTTCCAGCACGAGGGCCACCGCACGGTGATCTCCCAGCGCGCCCTCCAGGCGCACGCCGACCCGTGGCTGGGCTGGACCGAACTGGACGGCGCCGGCCAGCTGGTCGCCGAGGTCTCGCCGTACGCGGTGGACCTTGACTGGGGCGACATCGACGACCCGGAGGAGATCGCGACCGTCGTCGCCGACCTCGGCCGGTCCACCGCCACCATGCACGCGGCGGCGGACGACCAGTCCGGTGAATCCCTGGTGCCGTTCTCCACGGAGCGGGCCATCGACGCGGCCATCGCGGCCGACGAGGAGGGCTTCGCGGCGCTGCTGTCGGACTTCGCTCACAGCTACGGCGCACGCGCGCGTGCCGACCACCAGATCTTCGTGGACCTGTTCCGCAACGGCAGGATCCCGGGCCTGTAACCAACGGCACTCTCAGGGACCTTTTAGGGGTCTCTTACATGAGTACGTGACAGACTCTCCCCCGCCATGAACATATCCGGGATCCAGTTCAGAGCCGTGCGCGCGGCGGTGTTCACGGCCTTCGTCGTGACGCTCAGCACCGCGTCGCACGTTCTGCTGTCCCGGGCGCCGCTGCCGTTCACGACGGTGGCCGCGGTCGCCGCCGGCGTGTACGCCACCGCGTACGCGCTGGCGGGCCGCGAGCGTGGCTTCGGCCGCATCGCGGCGCTGTTGATCCCGCTGGAACTCGCCGCCGACACGGTGTTCACCACCGGCCAGCACGCCTGCTACGGCAGGGCGGGCGGCCCGGTCGCCGGCCCGCTGCGCGCGGTCGGTCTGGACGTGCTGTGCCGGGGCGGCACCGTCGGCACCCCGCTGGCCCAGGTGACCGGCGGCTCGGGCCGTGCCTCCGCGCTGCTCGCGCACGCCGACCCGGCCGCCGCCTGGCTGCTGCTCGCCGCGCACGTCGGCGTCGGCCTCCTCGCGGCCGCGTGGCTGCGCCGCGGCGAGCGGGCGCTGACCCAGCTGCTGCGCGCGATGGCCGCGACCACCTTCCGCCCGCTGCTGGTGGCGGTGGCCTCGGTGGCGGCGGTACGGCCGGCTCCGGTTCGCCGGCTGCCGCGCCCGGCGGTGCGCACGACCGCCGCCCGCGACCTGATCCTCGTGCACTCCCTGGGACGGCGCGGCCCGCCGCGCTCCTGCTCCCGCTCCCACGCGCTCGCCTCCTGAGCGACGGCGGCTGAGCACAAGCAGTCCCCCACACGTATCCCGCGTACGGCATGTGCGCGTCCCACACGGAGATCACCAACATGAGCAAGCGGAACAGCCAGGCGGCAAAGAACGCGGCCCGGGAGCGGCTGCGCCTGGAGCGCGAGAAGCAGGCCAAGCGTGCCAAGGTCAAGCGGCAGGTCATCGTGGCCTGTTCGGTCGTGGCCGTACTGGCCGCGGCGGGCGGCATAGGCTACGCCGTCGTCCAGGCCAACAAGCCCAGTTACTGGAAGGGCCTGGAGGACGCCAAGGTCGTCACCCCGGCCAACACCACGGGCACCAAGGGCACCACGGTCGTCATCGGCAAGGACACCGCAAAGAAGACCCTCAAGATCTACGAGGACCCGCGCTGCCCGGTGTGCGCGGTGTTCGAGCAGACCGTCGGCTCGACGGTCAAGAAGGACATCGACGACGGCAAGTTCAAGTTCCAGTACGTCGGCGCCACGTTCCTCGACAACAAGGACAACGGCGAGGGCTCCAAGAACGCGCTGAGCGCCCTGGGCGCCGCGCTCAACGTCAGTCCCGAGGCCTTCCTCGACTACAAGAGCGCGCTGTACTCCACGAAGTGGCACCCGGACGAGTCGGTCGACAAGTTCAAGGACGACAGCTACCTCATCAAGGTCGCCGACACGGTTCCCGCGCTGAAGGGCAACGCGAAGTTCCAGGACGCGGTCAAGAAGGGCACCTACGACGCCTGGGCCGTGGCCATGTCGAAGACCTTCGACGACAACAAGGACGGCGTGACCGGTACCCCGGGCTTCGTCATGGACGGCAAGCAGCTCAACAACGGCACGCCGCTGCTGACGGTGGCCGACTTCAACAAGGTGGTGGACGCGGCCCTCAAGGGCTGACGGCGGTTCAGAAACCGGCCGTCGCGTGAAGAGCGGGCGAACTTTCGGAGTTCGCCCGCTCCTGCGCATACCGATCAGTAACCTGATCGGTCGTGACCAGTCGATACAGAGCATCCGAGGCATCCGAGGGCACCAACTCCCTCTCGCCCCGCCGCCGTACGGTCGTCAAGGCCGCGGCGGCGACCGCTGTCCTGGCCGGTACGCTCGCCGCCACCCTTCCGGCGCGCGCAGCCGACCAGACCCCCGCCTTCCTGCACGGCGTCGCCTCCGGCGACCCGCTGCCGGACGGCATCCTGCTGTGGACCCGGGTGACCCCCACCGCAGAGTCGACACCGGGCTCCGGGCTCGGCCCGGACACCGAGGTGAGCTGGGTGGTGGCCCGGGACAAGGCGTTCACCGACGTCGTCGCCAAGGGCTCCACCACCGCGACCGCCTCCTCCGACCACACCGTCAAGGCCGACATCCGGGGCCTCGAGCCGGCCACCGACTACTGGTTCCGCTTCTCGGCGGGCGGCACGGACTCCCCGGTGGCGCGCACCCGCACCGCGCCGGCGGCGGACGCGGCCGTGCAGGGCCTGCGCTTCGGCGTCGTCTCCTGCGCCAACTGGGAGGCCGGCTACTTCTCCGCCTACCGCCACCTCGCGGCCCGCAACGACCTCGACGCCTGGCTGCACCTCGGCGACTACATATACGAGTACAAGTCCGGTGAGTACGCGGCCCGCGGCACGGTCGTCCGTCCGCACGCCCCGGCGAACGAGATCATCACCCTCGCCGACTACCGCACCCGGCACGCCAAGTACAAGACCGACCCGGACCTGCAGGCGCTGCACCTCAAGGCACCGGTCATCGCGATCTGGGACGACCACGAGTTCGCCGACAACGCCTGGTCCGGCGGCGCGGTCAACCACACCGAGGGCGCCGAGGGCACGTGGACCGCCCGCAAGGCCGCCGCCAAGCAGGCCTACTTCGAGTGGATGCCGGTGCGCCCGGCGATCGAGGGCACCACCTACCGCCGGCTGCGCTTCGGCAAGCTCGCCGACCTGTCCCTGCTGGACCTGCGCTCCTTCCGTTCCCAGCAGGCGTCCACGGGCAGCGGTTCGGTGGACGACCCGGACCGCACGATCACCGGACGGGCCCAGCTCGACTGGCTGAAGGCCGGCCTGAAGGCCTCCGACACCAAGTGGCGGCTGGTCGGCAACTCGGTGATGATCTCGCCGTTCTCCTTCGGATCCCTCTCCGCCGACCTGCTCAAGCCGCTCGCCAAGCTGCTCGGGCTGCCGCAGGAGGGCATCGCCGCCAACACCGACCAGTGGGACGGCTACACCGACGACCGCCGTGAGGTGCTGGCCCATCTGCGCTCCAACGCCATCGGCAACACCGTCTTCCTGACCGGTGACATCCACATGGCGTGGGCCAACGACGTGCCGGTGGACGCGGGCACCTACCCGCTGTCGGCCTCGGCCGCCACGGAGTTCGTGGTCACCTCGGTGACCTCCGACAACCTCGACGACATCGTCAAGGTCCCCGAGGGCACGGTCTCCGCGATCGCCTCGCCGGTCATCCGGGCCGCCAACCGGCACGTCCACTGGGTCGACACCGACCGCCACGGCTACGGCGTCCTGGACATCACCGCCGACCGCGCGCAGATGGACTACTACGTCCTGTCCGACCGCACCTCCGCGAACGCAACGTCCAGCTGGGTGCGCTCCTACCGCACCCGCAGCGGCACGCAGAAGGTCGAGCGCACCTACGACCCGGTGTAACCGTCCTGCAGACCGCCGGGGCCCCGGATGCCTTTGTCAGCAGGCGTCTTGGGCCGACGGACGCGGCTGAGGATCTACGGATCCAAGCTCACGGCCTGGGTGTGCACCGGACACCTCCAGTGGCCGGCGCACCCGCCCGAGGAGTGCTTCCCGGGCCAGGGTTGCCGGCCCGTCGCTCCGCCCGCTACGCCGCTGACAGGCCGTCGAGGAAGCCGAGCGCCACCCGCCAGGTGGCCTCGGCCGCCTCCTCGTCGTAGTCGGGAAGACCGGGGTCGGTGTACAGGTGGCCGGCCCCGGCGTACCGGTACACCTCGACGTCGGCGCCCGCTCTCCCCATCTGCAGATACCAGGAGCTCAGCCAGTCGTCCGTCTCGAACTGGTCCGGCTCGGCCACGTGCAGCTGCACCGGAAGATCGTCCACCGAGGCGTTCGGCGCGATGTCCGACGTGCCGTGCAGGAGCAGCAGCCCGCGCGCCTTCTCGTCCCCGAGGGCCAGGGTCTGCGCGATGGACGCGCCCAGCGAGAACCCCGCGTACACGAGCCCCCGCTCCGAGTAGGGCGCGGCCGCCAGAACGGCCCGCTTCAGCAGCTCGTCCTTGCCGATCTCCTCCTTGAACGCCATGCCCTCCTCGACCGTCTCGAACGTGCGCCCCTCGAACAGGTCCGGCGTCCACACCTCGTGCCCCGCGGCCCTGAGACGGTCCGCCGCGGCCCGCACCGCGGGCCTGAGGCCATAGGTCGAGTGAAAGAGCATGATGTTCATGAGGCCATGGTGCCAGCCGGGTACGACACCACCGGACACCCCCAAACCTCCGCCCTACCCGTCCCGCTCCCGAACACACATGTTCATGAGCGCCCGGTGCCGGTTACGTTCGGAGGCATGGAGAACGTACTCCGACCACTCATCGTGATCGGCGGCGCCGTCGTCCTGACCCTGCTCATCGGATGGGCCACGGACCTGCTGCTGCGCAAGGCCGACGAACGGCACAGCGAGACACCCCTGTGGGGCCTGCTGCGCCGCGCCCGCATCCCCTACCAGCTCGTGCTGTGCGCGGCCCTGCTCAGAGGCTCCTACGACCAGGCGGAGCTGCTGGAGGAGCACCGTGTCGGCATCGGCCGGGCACTGACCCTGGTACTGATCGGGTCGGCCGCGTGGCTGGTGATCCGCATCGCCGCGGCGATCGTCGAGACCTCGTACAGCCGCTACGCCCGTGCGCACCGCGACCCGGCCCGGGTCCGCCGGGTCCGCACCCAGGTGTCGCTGATCATGCGTGTGGTCTCGGCGATCGTCGGCGTGGTCGCCGCGGCCTCGATGCTGCTCACGTTCCCCGCGATGCGCGCGGCCGGCGCCTCACTGCTGGCCTCCGCCGGCATCCTCGGCATCGTCGCCGGTGTCGCCGCCCAGTCCACGCTCTCCAACCTGTTCGCCGGGCTGCAGATCGCCTTCGGCGACATGGTGCGGATCGGCGACACCGTGGTGGTGGACGGCGAGTGGGGCACGGTCGAGGAGATCACGCTGACCTTTCTGACCGTACGCACCTGGGACGAGCGCCGGATCACCATGCCCGTGTCGTACTTCACCTCCAAACCCTTCGAGAACTGGTCCCGCGGCACCCCGCAGATGACCGGGATCGTCTTCTGGCACCTCGACCACTCGGCGCCCGTCGAGGCAATGCGCGAGAAGCTCCGGGACGTCCTGCGCGAATGCCCCGCCTGGGACGGCCGTGACTACGGGCTCGCGGTCACCGACTCCACGCCGAACACCATCCAGGTCCGGGCCCTGGTGACCGCCAAGGACGCCGACGACGTGTGGACCGTGCGGGTCACGGTCCGCGAGCAGATGATCCGCTGGCTGTGCGCGGAGCATCCGCACGCGCTGCCCCGGGTCAACACGGCGGACGCGGTCCTGCCGCCGGGCGGTGTCCCCTCCCCCGACGGCGCGGCCCGCCGGGTGCACGAGCCGCCGCGCACCGGCCGGGGGTGAGACCGGCGCTCAGTGGCCCCGCTCGGCACCCCCGTTGACCTGGATGATCTGCGAGGTGATGTGCCCGGCGCCCGGGGAGGCCAGCCAGTGCAGGGTGGCGGCGACGTCTCCGGGTTCGCCGGCCCGGCCCGTGGACGTCTCCGCGACGAGCCTGTCCCGCCGCGCCTGGTCTATCGGTCCGCCGAAGAACTCGGTGTCCTCGACGTAGCCCGGTGCCACTACGTTCACCGTGATGCCGCGCGGACCCAGCTGCCGGGCCAGGTCGTGCGCGTACGGGTGGAGGGCGGCCTTGGAGGCTGCGTAGGCCCCGCTGCCGGAGCCCCGGAAGGCGGCTATGGAGCTGAGGAACAGCACCCGTCCGCCCGGTTCCGCGAGCCGCTGCTTCAGTGCCTCCGTGAGCAGTACGGCGGTAAGGGTGTTGAGGCGGAAGTTGACGGTCCAGTCGCGCGCGACGCCGTCGAGCGGATCGTCGGAGCCGCTCCCGGGCTCCAGTCCTCCGTTGCCTCCGGCGCTGTGGACGAGCACGTCCACGGTGCCCAGCTCCTCGGCGACGAAACGGGCCACGCGCCGCACGTCCGCCGGGTCACCGAGGTCCGCGGCACAGGTGAGCGCCCCCGGCACCCCGGCCTCCTTCAGCACTCCCGCGCGCCGCCCGAGCAGCAGCACCCGGTCCCCTTCCGCCGCGAAGGCCTGCGCCGTCGCGAGCCCGATCCCCGTACCACCACCGCTGATCACAATGTTGCGAGCCATGATCCGAGAGTACGAGCGGGGCGCCGACCTGGCCTCCGGGTATCCACAGCCGCCATGTGCTTGTATGACCGCTGGTGCGGCCGCCGTCGCCTCCCTGTGCCCGCCTCGGCGCAGGCTTGCCTCCTGTGCCCGTCTCAGCGCAGGCTGCGCACGTCCAGGTGCCGCAGCACCCGGTCCACGATCTCCGGATCCGCCCCCGGCTCGCTCCGCGCCGCCAGCACCTCGTGCCGCGCCGCGCTCAGCATCTCCCCCTGGATCCGCCGCACCCGCTTCAGCCGCCGGACCCGCTGCAGGTGGGCCTCCCGCCGCTCCTCCTCCGCCATGTCCGGACTGATCCGCACCCCGATCTCGAAGGCCCGGCGCAGCATCTGCTCGGACAGCTCCTCCGGCAGATCCTCCACCTGCTCGATCTCCCGCAGCCTCCGCTTCGCCGCCTTCGCCGCCCGCACGGCCAGCTGGTTCTCGAAGTCCTTCTCCCGCTCGTTGTCGGCCCGCACCCCCAGCCGCTTCACCAGCCACGGCAGGGTCAGCCCCTGCAGCACGAGCGTCCCCATGATCACCCCGAACGCGATGAACACGATCTCGTCCCGGTCGGGGAAGGGCGACCCGTCCTCGGTCCTGAGCGGGACGGCCAGGGCCAGCGCCACCGAGGCCACCCCGCGCATCCCCGCCCACCACATGACGACGGTCTCGCGCCAGCTCATCGGGATGTCCTCGTCGTAGTCCCGTCTGGCGTGCAGCCGCTTGGTCAGCCAGGTGGCGGGGAGCAGCCACACCAGCCGTACGAGGACCACCACGGCCAGGACCGCGGCCGCCCAGCCGAGCATCTCGCCCCACCGCCCGGACGCCGTCCGGATCGCGTTGTGCAGTTCGAGGCCGATCAGACCGAAGGCGACGCCGGTGACGAGCGTGTCCACGATGGCCCAGAAGGTGTGCCCGGTGAGCCGGGTCATCACGTCGTCGGCGCCCAGGGCGTACTCGGCGAGGAAGAGGGCGGTGGTCAGCACGGAGAGCACCCCGGATCCGTGCAGCTCCTCCGCGAGGACGTACGACGCGTACGGCACCAGCAGTGTCAGGCCGATCTGCAGGGTCGCGTCCTCCAGCAGGTCCATGAGCCTGTTCGCGCCCCAGCCGAGCGCCAGCCCCACGGCGACCGCGACCACCGCGGACAGGACGAAGTCCAGCCCTGCCCGCCAGGGTGAGAACGTGCCGCTGACGACGGCCGCGATCGCCACGTGGTAGAGCACGATCGCCGTGACGTCGTTGAACAGGCCCTCTCCCTCCAGGATCGACAGCAGCCGGCGCGGCAGCCCGAGCTGCCCGGCGACGGCGGTCGCGGCGACCGGGTCGGGCGGGGCGACCAGTGCGCCCAGCGCCACGGCGGCGGCGACCGGCAGCCCCGGCACGATCGAGCCGGCGACGGCCGCCACACACGCCGTGGTGACGAACACGAGGGCCACGGCCAGCAGGAAGATCGGCCGTTTGTTGGCGGCGAACTGCCGCCACGAGGTCCGTCTCACCGCCGCGTACAGCAGTGGTGGCAGCAGCAGCGGCAGGATCAGCTCGGGCGGGAGGTTCACGTTGGGCACGAAGTCCGTTACCGCGAGGGCGATCCCCAGCAGTGTCATGAGCACCGGCGCGGGGAGCCCGAACCGGTCACCCACCGGGACGCTCACCAGGGCCCCCAGCAGCAACACGAACAACAGGGCCAACTGATCCACGGCCGGCGCTCCGGGAGTCGACGATCACACAGCGGGCCTCAAGCCTGCCACGGACCGCTTCCCCCCGGCCTGAAGGCGGCCCCGGCTACAGAGCGCGCCGCATCGCCCGGTGCGGGATCCCCGCCTCCGGGTACTCCGGGCCGTACGCCTCGTACCCCAGCCGTTCGTAGAAGCCCAGCGCATGCGTCTGCGCGTGCAGGTCCACGGCGGTCAGCCCACGCACCTGCGCCGCCTCCTCGATGGCCCGTACGAGCGCGACGCCGACACCCAGCCCGCGGGCCTCCCGCACGACGGCGAGCCGCCCCAGTGAGCCCACCGAAGGGTCACCGCCGGTCTTCCCGGCGGCCGCCTCGCCGTGCAGCAGCCGTCCGGTGCCGAGCGGCACGCCGTCATCCCGGACGGCCAGTACGTGCACGGCCACGGCGTCGTACTCGTCGTACTCGATGTCCTGCGGGACGCCCTGCTCGACGACGAAGACCTCCTTGCGCACCGCGAAGCAGGCCTCGCGGTCGACGGGGTCCTCGGCGATCCGCACCGTGCAGGGGAGGTTCATGCCCAGGTCTCCTCGCGGACCTGGTCCAGGGCGTGCTGGAGGTCGTCCGGGTAGCCGCACTCGAACTCGACCCACTGCCCGTCCCCGGGGTGCTCGAAGCCGAGCCGGACGGCGTGCAGCCACTGGCGGGTGAGCCCGAGCCGCCTGGCGAGGGTCGGGTCTGCGCCGTAGGTCAGGTCACCGACGCACGGGTGGCGGTGCGCGGACATGTGGACACGGATCTGGTGGGTCCGGCCGGTCTCCAGCTTCACGTCGAGCAGGGAGGCGGCGCGGAAGGCCTCGATGAGGTCGTAGTGGGTCACCGAGGGCTTGCCCTCGGCCGTGACCGCCCACTTGTAGTCGTGGTTGGGGTGGCGGCCGATGGGCGCGTCGATCGTGCCGCTGGTCGGGTCCGGGTGGCCCTGGACGAGCGTGTGGTAGCGCTTGTCGACCGTGCGCTCCTTGAACTGGCGCTTGAGCGACGTGTACGCGTACTCGGATTTGGCGACCACCATCAGGCCGGACGTGCCGACGTCGAGGCGGTGCACGATGCCCTGGCGCTCCGCGGCGCCCGAGGTGGAGATCCGGTAGCCCGCGGCGGCCAGGCCGCCGATCACGGTGGGGCCGCTCCAGCCCGGAGAGGGGTGCGCGGCCACGCCGACCGGCTTGACGATCACGACCACGTCGTCGTCGTCGTGCACGATCTCCATGCCCTCGACCGGTTCGGCGACCACCTGCACCGGCGCGGGCGCCTGCGGCATCTCGACCTCGAGCCAGGCTCCGCCGCGCACCCGCTCGGACTTGCCGACCACCGAGCCGTCGACCTGCACCTTGCCTGCCGCGGCCAGCTCGGCCGCCTTCGTACGGGAGAAGCCGAACATGCGGGAGATGGCGGCGTCGACGCGCTCGCCCTCCAGGCCGTCGGGCACGGGCAGGGTACGGATCTCGGGAAGCGTGCTCACCCGTCGAGTATGGGGGAGCGGGCCGCGGCGCCCGGGCGAGAGTCCCGGTGCGGTTCTGCTTGTGGGGGGTGG
>NZ_JBHYKH010000091.1:0-6212 GCF_042741275.1 Streptomyces sp. NPDC058964 | reverse complement strand
CTATTATGCCGGAGCGGACGGGCAGCCCCGTACGAGAGTCCCGTTGCCTCAGTCCTTGTGGACGGTGCCGTCCGGGTCCAGACCGCGGAAGGAGAGCAGCACGATCAGGATGCCGCCGCAGACGATCGCCGAGTCGGCCAGGTTGAAGACCGCGAAGCCCTTGGGCGCGATGAAGTCGACGACCTCGCCCTCGAACAGCCCCGGCGTACGGAAGATCCGGTCGGTGAGGTTGCCGAGCGCACCGCCGAGCAGCAGGCCGAGCGCGATCGCCCACGGCAGGCTGTAGAGCTTGCGGGCCAGGCGGATGATCACCACGATCACGGCCGCCGCGATCACCGTGAAGATGATCGTGAAGGCCTGGCCGACACCGAAGGCCGCGCCGGGGTTGCGGAGGGCGTTGAGCTCCAGCCAGTCCCCGACGAGCTTGATCGGCGCGAGGTGCTCCAGCTACGCGACCACGACCATCTTGCTGACGAGGTCGAGGGCGAAGGCGAAGGCGGCCACCGCGAACAGCACCGCGATCCGGCGCTTGCCCCGGGGCCGCTCGGCCACGGTTCCCCGCTCGTCCGCTCCGGACACGCCGGAGACACCGGGCGCACCGGCCGCTGCCGCCTTGTCGCCTCTGCCGTCCGGGGTGTCCGGCGTACCGATGATGCGCTCCGCCTCTGCCACGTGAGTCCCTCAACCTAGGTGCCTGACTGAGGACGAGACTACGGCACGCCTCGGACGACCCACGTGCTCAGTAGCGGCGTTCCTGCTTCTGCTTGCACTCCACGCACAGGGTGGCGCGCGGGAAGGCCTGCATCCGGGCCTTGCCGATGGGGTCCCCGCAGTTCTCGCACAGACCGTACGTACCCGCGTCCAGGCGTTCCAGGGCGCGCTCGGTCTGGATGAGCATCTCGCGCGCGTTGGCGGCCAGGGCCATCTCGTGCTCGCGCGTGATGTTCTTGGTGCCGGTGTCCGCCTGGTCGTCGCCCGCGCCGTCCCCGGAGTCCCGCATCAGGCCCGCGAGGGACTCCTCGGAGGAGGTGATCTCGGCGCTCAACCGCGCGTCCTCGGACATCAGCTCCGCGCGCGCCGCCTCGACCTCCTCGTGCGTCCAGGTATCCTCCCCGGTACACACCGCGAGCTCGCCGGGCTCCACCGCGGCGATCCGCGCCTTGGGAACGGCGGTCTTCGCCGCCGTGGCCGTGCCAGGAGTCTTCTTCGCAACCACCGTCGTGGCTCCCGTCTGCTTCGCGGCCCGCGCCGCGCCCGCTTTCTTGGCCGTGCTCTTCTTGGCCGCGCCCTTGGCGGAGGTGCTCTTCCGGGAGGCCCCCTCCGTGCCGGCGTTCTCCCGGCCCCCCTCGGCGACGGCCTCTGCGGGGGCGGCGGTCTTCCCGGCCCCCGGCCTCCCGGCTCCCGCCTTCTCCTCGACCGCCCTCTTGGCGGCGGTCTTCCTCGCGGTGGCCCGCCCTGCCGTCGTGTCCGCGGGCACCGCCTCCTTCACGGCCGTCCTCCCGGCCGCCTTCCCGGTGGCCGCCCTCTTCCCGGGCCTCTCCTCGGAGGCCTTGGCGCCCTTGGACCCCTGCGGGCCCTCGGGGGCCGCCTTCCCGGCAGCGGCCTTCCTGGCGGCACTCCTGGCAGCGGACTTCTTCGCGGCCTCCCCGTGGGCGGCCTCCTTCACGGGCCTCGCCCTGGCGGCCGCCTTCCTGCCGGCGGCCTTCGCGGCCGCGCGGTCCTTGGCCGCGCCGTCCTTGGCCGCCCCGTTCTCCGCCGTGCCGTGCTCGGCCGTGCCGTGCTCGGCCGTGCCGTGCTCGGCCGTGGTCCCGGACGCCGGCTTCCCCGTCTTCGCCCTGTGGCCCGGTTCCCTCCCGCCCCCCTCCCCCTCGCCGGCCCTGTGGACGGCGTGCTTCCCGGCACCGGGCTTCGCCCTGGCCGCTCCCCCGCGGACCTCGTCGCTCCCGCCCGCATCGGCGGTCCTCACCGCCTCCACGGGTTTCACCGGCCGCACGGAGTTCGCGGTGCGCGGCGCGGCACCCCCCCGGGTGCTTTTCTTCCCCCCTATGCCCTTGGCCGTACCGTCGGCGGCATCCGCGGCCCCGGAGGCCCCCGCGCCCCTGGACCTGCTGGACGCCGCCTGCTGTACGGCGGTCTTCTTCACCACCATGGCCGCGGCCCCTTCACATATTGTGATCTTGCACGCGAATCGTGCTGGGACGATAAATCGACTTGAGTCCCGCGGCAACGGGGCACGCCGCCCGATTCGCCCGCCCCGCACCCCCCGCGCAGCAGGTCTGCATGCGTTGTGCCCAGCTCCCCGCCGGGTAATCCGCCGGGCAGGGCATCCCTGGATGCGAACACGCGTACCCCGCCATTCGGGTCATCTCGGCACCGGGCGGGCCCCCGGACCCGGGAGCCGGAAAACCGGTCGGCCGCGGTCCCCGGGGCGCCGTACACTGGGCGGAGCGAAAAGCTTGGATGGGGACGAGTAGCGGCGTACGCAGCCCAGAGCGACCCGGGGACGGTGGAAGCCCGGGGGCGAGCGCGCCGTGAAGATCACCCCGGAGCCGCCGGAAGAAAGCCCCAGGGACAGCACCTGGGGCCGGTAGACCCGGCATCGCGACCCCAATGAGGGGGCTCACCGGCGCGTACGGCGCCCGGAGGGCCAAGGAGGGTGGTACCGCGGGAGCGCGCCGCACACGGCGTACGTAGCACATACGGCTCTCGTCCCTCCGACGGAAGGCAGCAAGTCCGTTGGAGGAAGCTCGCAGATGACAGCGCCGACGTACCGCCAGGTACCCGCCCAGGTCGACCTGCCCGCGCTCGAGCACGCGGTGCTCGACTTCTGGCGCGATCAGAAGATCTTCGCCAAGAGCCTGGAGCAGTCCGAGGGCCGCCCCGAGTGGGTGTTCTACGAGGGCCCACCCACCGCGAACGGCATGCCCGGCGCCCATCACATCGAGGCGCGGGTCTTCAAGGACGTCTTCCCCCGCTTCCGCACGATGCGCGGCTACCACGTGGCCCGCAAGGCGGGCTGGGACTGCCACGGCCTGCCCGTGGAGCTGGCGGTCGAGAAGGAGCTCGGCTTCTCCGGCAAGCAGGACATCGAGGCCTACGGCATCGCCGAGTTCAACGCCAAGTGCCGCGACTCCGTGCTCCGCCACACCGACGCCTTCTCCGAGCTCACGACCCGCATGGGCTACTGGGTCGACCTCGACGACGCCTACGTGACGATGGATCCCGAGTACATCGAGTCGGTGTGGTGGTCGCTGAAGGAGATCTTCGACAAGGGCCTGCTGGTCCAGGACCACCGCGTCGCCCCCTGGTGTCCGCGCTGCGGCACCGGCCTGTCGGACCACGAGCTGGCGCAGGGCTACGAGACGGTCGTCGACCCGTCCGTGTACGTCCGTTTCCCGCTCACCTCCGGTCCGCTCGCCGGCCAGGCCGCGCTCCTGGTGTGGACGACGACCCCCTGGACCCTGGTCTCCAACACGGCGGTCGCCGCCCACCCCGAGGTCACCTACGTCGTCGCGACGAACGGCACGGAGAAGCTCGTCGTCGCCGAGCCCCTCGTCGAGAAGGCGCTCGGTGAGGGCTGGGAGGCCACGGGAGAGACCTTCACGGGCGCCGAGATGGAGCGCTGGGCCTATCAACGTCCCTTCGAGCTCGTCGAGTTCCCCGAGCCCGCCCACTTCGTGGTGAACGCCGAGTACGTCACGACCGAGGACGGCACGGGTCTGGTCCACCAGTCCCCCGCGTTCGGTGAGGACGACCTGCGGGTCTGCCGCGCGTACGGGCTGCCGGTGGTCAACCCGGTCCGCCCGGACGGCACCTTCGAGGAGGACGTGCCGCTGATCGGTGGTGTCTTCTTCAAGAAGGCCGACGAAAAGCTCACCGAGGACCTCCAGCAGCGCGGCCTGCTCTTCAAGCATCTGCCGTACGAGCACAGCTACCCGCACTGCTGGCGCTGCCACACCGCGCTCCTCTACTACGCGCAGCCGTCCTGGTACATCCGCACGACGGCCGTCAAGGACCGCCTTCTCGAGGAGAACGAGAAGACCAACTGGTTCCCGGAGACGGTCAAGCACGGCCGCTTCGGCGACTGGCTGAACAACAACATCGACTGGGCCCTGTCCCGCAACCGCTACTGGGGCACCCCGCTGCCCATCTGGCGCTGCGAGGACGACCACCTCACCTTCGTCGGCTCCCGCGCGGAGCTCACCGAGCTGACCGGCAGCGACCAGTCCCAGCTGGACCCGCACCGCCCGTTCATCGACGACGTCACCTTCGCCTGCCGTCACGACGGGTGCGGGAAGACCGCCACGCGCGTGCCCGAGGTGATCGACGCCTGGTACGACTCGGGTTCGATGCCGTTCGCGCAGTGGGGCTACCCGTACAAGAACAAGGAGCTGTTCGAGAGCCGCTACCCGGCACAGTTCATCTCCGAGGCCATCGACCAGACGCGCGGCTGGTTCTACACGCTGATGGCCGTGGGCACCCTCGTGTTCGACAAGTCGTCGTACGAGAACGTCGTCTGCCTCGGCCACATCCTCGCCGAGGACGGCCGCAAGATGTCCAAGCACCTGGGCAACATCCTGCAGCCGATCCCGCTGATGGATCAGCACGGGGCGGACGCGGTGCGGTGGTTCATGGCGGCCGGCGGCTCCCCCTGGGCAGCCCGCCGGGTCGGCCACAGCACGATCCAGGAGGTCGTCCGCAAGACGCTCCTCACCTACTGGAACACCGTCGCCTTCCAGGCCCTGTACGCCCGCACCTCCAACTGGGCGCCCGGCGAGGCCGATCCGGCCCCGGCCGACCGCCCGGTCCTGGACCGCTGGCTGCTGTCCGAGCTCCACGCGCTCACCGACCAGGTGACGCAGGCGCTGGAGGCCTACGACACCCAGCGCGCCGGCAAGCTCCTGTCCGCGTTCGTCGACGACCTGTCGAACTGGTACGTGCGCCGGTCCCGCCGCCGCTTCTGGCAGGGCGACAAGGCCGCGCTGCGCACCCTGCACGAGGTCGTCGAGACGGTCACCAAGCTGATGGCCCCGCTGACCCCGTTCATCACCGAGCGGGTCTGGCAGGACCTGGTCGTGCCGGTGACCCCGGGCGCCCCGGAGTCGGTCCACCTGGCCTCCTGGCCCGAGGCGGACCTGTCCGCGATCGACCCGGAGCTGTCGCGGCAGATGGTCCTGGTCCGCCGCCTGGTGGAGCTGGGCCGCGCCACGCGCGCGGAGTCGGGCGTCAAGACCCGTCAGCCCCTCAAGCGGGCCCTGATCGCCGCGAGCGGCTTCGAGGTCCTGCACACCGAGCTGCATACGCAGATCACGGAGGAGCTGAACGTCGAGTCCCTGGCGTCCCTCTCGGAGGTCGGCGGCTCCCTGGTCGACACGACCGCGAAGGCGAACTTCCGGGCCCTGGGCAAGCGCTTCGGCAAGCGGGTCCAGGATGTGGCCAAGGCCATCGCGAACGCCGACGCGGCGGCGCTCTCCCTCGCCCTGCGCGAGGGCACGGCGTCCGTGGAGGTCGACGGTGAGACGGTCGCCCTCGCCCCCGACGAGGTGATCATCACGGAGACCCCGCGCGAGGGCTGGTCGGTGGCGTCCGACTCCGGCGCCACGGTCGCCCTCGACCTGGAGATCACCGAGGAGCTGCGGCAGGCGGGCCTCGCCCGTGACGCGATCCGGCTGATCCAGGAGGCCCGCAAGAACAGCGGTCTCGACGTGGCCGACCGCATCGCGCTGCGCTGGGCCTCGACGGACCCCGCGGTCGTCGCGGCGCTCGCCGAGCACGCCGGCCTGATCGCCGACGAGGTCCTGGCCACGGACTTCGCCCAGGGTGAGGCGGACGACACCTACGGTGAGACGTTCACGGACGAGGGTCTGTCCCTGACCTTCCGGCTGCGCAAGGCCTAGCCGCACGGCGGCCCGCTCGCGAGGCGCGGCCGCACGGCGCGCGTAAGGCGCGTACGAGGGCCCGGCTTCCCGGTGCGGGGAGCCGGGCCCTTCGCGTGCGCCCGTGCCCCCCGCCGTCCTCGCGCCCCGGCCGCCCGCGGGGCCCCGGGGCAACCACACCGGCCTGCCCTGCCCCCGCCCCGTCCGCTCCTCCATGGAGCGCGGGCCGCCGGGGTCGGCGTCAACACGCGTAAAAAGGGCGGGGGCGGCGCGGGGCAGCAGGGGGCCCCCCCGCCCCGCCCCCCCCCCCACCAGGGTCACACAGACAGACATATT
>NZ_JBHYKH010000090.1:10402-23110 GCF_042741275.1 Streptomyces sp. NPDC058964 | reverse complement strand
AATGTTGGGGGGGGTGTCCTGCGTCTCCCGACGAGCGGCGGTCACTCGCCGTCCACGGAGGCCACCAGCCCGCCGCCCCACGCCTGCGCGAGCGGGATCGACGCCTGGTCCGCGATACCGAGCTGCTCATGTGACGGCGCTGTACGGAATGTGTCACAGGGCACGTACCGCCGCGTGCCGCCGCTTCCCCCGGAGTCCGGGCGGATGGGATGTTGACCGGCCGGAGCGGCCCACGGCGGGCCGCACGGAGGGAACGGGGTGGACGCCTTGATGCGCCAACAGCACGGCAAGGGCGACGGCAGAACCGCCGGAACGGGAACGGCTCGGACAATCGGCGGGACCAACGGGAGCGGCGGAAACGGCACAGCGCGGCGCCGCCGGGTGGCGGTGGCCGCCACGGCACTCGCCATGACCGTACCGCTGACCCTCGGCTCCGCAGGACACGCGGGTGCGGCGTCCGGGGACCACCCGATCGTCTACGCCCGCTACACCGCGGCAGCGCCCGTCGAAGACCTCTACGCCGTGTCCCCCAGCGGCGGCACGCCCGTCAAACTCACCCACACCTCCACCGTCAGCGACGTGATGCCCAGCTGGTCCCCGGACGGCAAGCGGGTGGCCTTCGTCCGCTATGGATCCGGTGGCGCCATCGACGGCATCTGGACGATGAAGACCACGGGCGGCGACCTGAAGGCCGTCCCCGGCACCAAGGGCGCCTCCGACCCGGCATGGTCCCCGGACGGCAAGCGGATCGCCTACGCCAAGCCGGTCGGCAGCCAGCGCGAGATCTACGTGGCCGACACCGACGGCACCCCCGCCACCCGACTCACCCACACCACCGCGGATGACCTCCATCCGACGTGGTCCCCGGACGGCAAGTACCTGGCGTTCAACCGCGCGGACGCGGGCGGGCACAGCAGGGTGATGCGGATCCGGCTGTCCACCCTGGCCCAGACCGCGGTCACCGGGGCCGCCTCCCACGACTGGACGCCCGACTGGTCGCACGGCAACCGGATCGCCTTCAGCCGCGTGGACTCCTCGGGTTTCGCCCATCTCTACCTCGTCCGCCCCGACGGCACCGGGCTGAAGCGCATCACCACGGCCCGCCTCAACGACAAGAACCCCTCGTGGTCCCCGGACGGCAGCCGCCTGGTCTTCACCAGAGGCGGGGCCGACGACGGGGACCCCGAACACCTCTACCTGGTACGGGCCGACGGCACCGGACTGACCCAGCTCACCAAGACCGACTCCCATGACCTGGAGGCGGACTGGCGCCCGTAGGACGCCTGTCGGCGACGGGCGGCCGTCCGGGTTCGGTGAACCCGGGCGGCATCTCGGGCGGCATCTCGGGCGGTTGGGGCCCGGACCCGCGGTCACCCCGGGGCCGGGGCGCCGTCGGCCGCCTCGGCCGCGTCGGTGGAGCGCAGCAGGCGCAGGAACGCCTTCACGCCGGCGATGATCTCCTGGTTGTCGGTGAGGCGGTGCACCGTGGACTCGAACTCCCTGCCCAGCGCGACGATCCTGCGGTCCGCTTCCTCGGCCCTCTCGTACGTGCTGATGGCCAGCGCGTCCACCGCGCGGCGGACTTCGGCCAGAGCCCGGTACTGTTCCTCCGCCTTCTCCTCCAGGACCCGCGTCCCGGCCTCGGCGTTGTTGAGCCGGGCGTTCAGTTCGACGACGTCGTCCCGCGGATACGTCACGTCCTCGAGGAGGGTGCTCAGGCGCCGCCGTAGCTGACCGAAGTAGGCGCCGGCCGGGCGGAAGAAGGTGCTCAGCAGGAAGAACCCGGCGAACCAGTACCCCGTGAACTCGCCCGTCGCCCAGGTGGCCGCGAAGAGGACCGCCGCCGTCACGACGTGCCCCGCGACCGCCGCCCAGAGCATCGTGCGGGCGATGCGCGAGGCCTCTGCGTCCCGGGCCGGGGAGACCTCTATGCCTTTCTCACGGCTCACGGCGATCTCGGCGAGCACCGCGTGTGCGCGGAAGTACAGGTTCCAGGGCAGCGTGAGCAGGAGCAGCAGCCACGTCAGGCTCAGCACGCCCGCCCCGACGGCGAGAACCATCGCGGGCGGTGCCCCCGCCACGTACGCGAAGACCAGTGCCGCGGCCGCCACCACGACGGCTACCACCGCCCCCAGAAATCTGCCCATGCCCCCGCCTCCCGTCTGTGCGGCCCATCGTCCCCCGGCCCGGGGCAAGTCGGCATGAGTAGGCGTACTCAGTGAAGCGCGCGACACGGGCGGCCTGGTCCCCCGGGCATCGCCGCTGCCGCACAGTGCCACTCGCTGGGGCCGCGGTGAGATCTTGCGGAGGAGTTCCCCGGCGGGACAGGTCCGGTCCAGGTCCAGCGCGTGGACACAGCAGGTCTTGGGAGGCCGTGTTCCGGTTCAGTCCCTCGCCTCTCTCCCGGGGCACCGACGCAATGGACCGCACCACGGGCCAGGGTCCGGGGCAGAGCCTGGTCGTCCTGCTAGCCCTCGTATAAAACTGCAGGTCAGCGCACTCCGCTGCTCAACGCAGGGACCGTAGGGACCGGATTCTTCGATGAGTGTCCGCACACCGCACGATGCCACCCCGCGGCACCACATCCGGAATCCGAGTCCCTACAGTCCCTGTCAGGCCGGGCCTGCACGGGCGTCTACGCGAGTTCAATCCGAAGTTTCAGTCCCTTCGGTCCCTCCCGACGGATTCGGCGCCACCGGAACCAGCGCTCGGAGTCCTAGGAGGTCGCCGATGCTATGGCGGTGCGCCCCTGGGAGCGGTCCGTCTTCGCGCCAGGGTTTCTCGGCTCGATCGTGCGGGGATCCACGGCCTCACCCGGTGCACCCACGGCGTAGGGCCCGTGCGGCTGGCTGTCACGGTCGTGCGGCAGCAGGAAGAACACGCGTCGCCGGTAGAGGCCGCTGTCGGGGTCGGGTTCGGCGTCGTCGTCGAGGACGGCGTAACCGACCATGCGTCCATCGCGCGCGTAGCGCGGTTTGGTGTTGCGGCGGGGCGTCTTGTCCAGCGCCTGGCGGACATAGTCGAGGGAGCCGAGGTCTTCCAGCCACACCACCTGTTCCTCGTAGGTGATCTCGCTTGCGTCCAACAGCGAGCTCATGGCTGCAGCCCCTTCCTCGTCGGCCGGCTCCCGGATCGGAAGGTGGCCGCGTGCGTCAATGTGGTGCGGTGCTCGGCGCGCCAGGTGGCGGTGGAGCGGAGTGCGGGGGCCGCCTGGCGGGAGGCCGCGTTTTCATGGTAGATCGGGTGTGGGCCGGGGCGTAGGGCCGTGGGGGCGGTCTCGGCGCAAGCCTGGCGGGTCATTCGCTCACCACCAGGGCGAGACCGGGATAGTACTTTCGGCCGTTCGATTTGATCATCTCGGAGGGTGAACTGAGGCCGACTTCCTGACGCACCCGGGTTGCGAAGACCCGGGCTGTGGCGGGGCGGATGCCTTCGCCGGAGTTGCACCAGGAGGTGTACTCCGCGTAGAGCAGGCCCTGCTCCACGCGGAGTTCCGCGCCTGCGTCGGCGTCCTGGGTGCAGCATTCGGTGAGGAAGCGGCCGATGTGGTCTTCGGTGGTGGCGTAGGCGCTGGTCGCGATGCGCACCCGGTCGGGGCCTTCCAGGGGGTCGCGGGTGGTGAGGTAGCGGCGGGCTCCCTCGAGGAGCCACTGCAGGATGCCGGGGCCTTCGTCGCGGACGAGTTCGAAGGCGAGGTTGTCGATGCGGCGTTCGGCGGCGACGGTACGGGTGAAGGGCACCAGGCGGATACGGCGCCAGAACGCGAATCCTCCGGTGGAGACCTCGGGGCGGTGGTTGCCGAGCAGCCACAGGTGATGGGTGGGAGTGAAGGAGAAGTAGTCCTGCCGCATCCGACGGGCCTTGATCTTGTCGCCGCCCGTGAGGAGACGGACGCGGGCTTCGTCGAATTTGTCGTTGGGTTTCAGCTCGCTGCACACCACCAGCCGGCGGCCGTGGAGTTCGGTCAGTTCGGTGGAGTGCTCGGCGTAGGCGCCGCGGTCCATGAGGAAGCCGGGCGGGGCAGCGTCCGCGTAGTCACCCAAGATCTGGATCATGGTGTCGAGCAGGACGCTCTTGCCGTTCTTGCCTTCGCCGTGGAGGAAGGGCAGGACCTGGGCGCCGACGTCACCGGTGATGGAGTAGCCGAGCAGCAGGTGCAGGAAGTCGATCATTTCCCGGCCTTCGGCGTCGTCGCCGAAAGTGTCTGCCAGGAAGCGGTTCCAGCGAGGGGTGTCCATGGGCTGCGGGGCGACGCTGGTGGCCCGGGAGTGGAAGTCGCGGGTCGGGTCGGGCTTGCGGAGCTGTCCGGTGTGCAGATCGACGACACCGGCCGGTGTGCACAGCGCGTAGGGGTCGCCGTCGAGGACGTCGGGTTCGACGGACAGGTCCGGGGAGGCCTTGGCCTGGGTGAGCAGGGCCTGCATACCGGTGGTCGAGAGGGTCTTGCGCTTGTGGTGGACAAGATCGCGATCGGAGAAGAAGCCGCGCGGGTCGGACAGGGGCATGTCCTCGGCCATCTCACCGGCCGCCCACAGGGCCGCCTTTTCGCCGCCGGTGCGCTTCCAGCGATGGCCGTCCCACACAAACCAGCCAAGCCCCTCCGCGTGACGGAACTGGTCACGGTAGAGCTGCACGAACAGCCGTGCGTTACCGCGGTCGGACAGGGACGGCGGCAGCAGTCCGCCCGCCGCTCCCCCACCGGCGGGCGGGGCCGCGGTGGCCTGTGCGGGCAGCAGAGCCGCCGGCTGAGTGGCCGCCTCGAGGTCGAGCATCTGCTGGGCAGCGGCCTGTGCATCGAAACGCGGCATCTCGGCGCTGCTCATGAACGTCCTTCAACGTGGAACGGGCGGGTGAATCCTGCGACAAGGCCGGCGTCGATGATCTTCTCGTTGCGTGCTGTCTGCCAGGGGCGCGCCCGGTGGGCTGTCTGGCAGAGGTCCTCGCGAACGGCCGCTTCGTCGACGTGGCCGGCTGCGGCGAGGCCTCCGGCGGTGTAAGCGGCCCGGTTGAGTTTCTCCGTGAACCCGGTGCCTTCAGGGGCTGCCGCGCACGCGGCGACCTGCTCGAGGAGCGGGTCGAGCACACGGCGCGCCGCTGCGGGCCTGCTGCCGCGGGGTGCGCGGGGTATCGCGGTGGCTGGGCGTGGGCGCGGGGCTTCAATGAGGTGTCCAGTACGTACGAGTTCGTCACCCAGCCATTGCGGCAGGGGCGCGGGCAGCCGGGCGGTCCCTTGTACCTGGTAGATCCCGTCGCTGGTGCGGGTGCCCGGCGCGATGATGTAACCACCGTCGGCCCGCACGTCGACCTGCCAGGCCAGCGCGACCTTGGTGCTGGACCCGGTGGAACAACGCAGTCTTATGTCCGGGCGGGGGTTGCGGTACCAGACGTGGAGACCGCCGGAAGGGGTGCGGACACGCAGGGTCGTACCGTCCATGGCCGGGTCGGGTTGCCGCCTGTAGGCAGCGAGCAGAGCGAGGGTGTCGAACCCGGAGGCGAGTCCGCTCAGGTTCACTTCCGCCGGGATCGGGATGCCGGGCAGCAGACGCGCTCGGTCAGGGACCGGGGCCGGGTGAGCATCGATGTCGATGACGACCAGATGTGCCGGACCGCAGGCAACCCCCACGCCGGCCGACGGCTGGGCCCGCCACCAGGCATCGATGTGGGCCGGGTTGGTGGTCGCCGCGTGGAAGCCGTGACACGGCCTGCCTGCGGGGGCGCAGGGGCAGGTCCTCGGATCGTGGCGCCGGTCCCTGCAGGCGGGGCAGTTCGAGGCCGGTGTCTTGCGTCCCGGGGCCAGTGGATGGACCGGCCAGCCTTGCGCGGCGCACCAACGGGCGACAGCGTGCGGCGCCCACGTCTGGCCAGGGGCGGCAGACGTGGGGATCTCACCAGGGCGCGGCACTCGAATCGTCCTCGTTGCTCGTCTTCTTTGTTCGGTCCCTGCGGAAGAACACCAGGCCACCCGGGGCATGACGTCGGTTCAGGGACCGAAGGGACTGTACTTCGGGTACGGATTCTAGAACCTTGTACGGGGGGCGCGCGGTACCTCAAGCCGCGTGCCGCACTTTTCCGTTCCTCGGTCCCTTGAGTCCCTTGGGTCCCTTCGCGTTCGTGGTGTACCCGCGCCCCGGAAAACTCGGCCCTCAGGGGGCAGAGGGGCTCACTCAGGCATCCACAGGTGCTGGCGGACAGTGCCAGGGACCGAAAGGCCTGCGGGGGAGGGATCGGGTCGCCCTTCAGTCCCTCTTGTAAAGACGCAGGTCAGGAGGGTTTTGAGGCAGATCCGAGGGACTGAAGGGACCGAACTTCCTAATTATCAGCTGCACTCAGTGGTGTACGTAGTGATGTACGTACGCGCCCGCGCGTGTGTCCCTACTCATGTCTACTGACCTCCAGCGGCTCCATAATTAGGAAGTTGAGTCCCTTCAGTCCCTCTCTGGACCTCAAAAGGCGCTCTGACCTGCGAAAACGCGGAGGGACTGAAAGAAGGGACCAAAACTCAGGGACCAGCGCCCGGCACTGGCCAGAGGTCCGGATGCGCTTTTGGGCCGGGGCTCAGCGGCCGGCACCGGCAGTGCCGACAGTTCGGTGTCCGCAGGACCGCGCACCGTCTCCCAGTCCAGGAGCATCCGCTCGATGCCGTACGGCAGGTGGCGCGGGCCACGGCCCGACCGGGAAAAGATGGTGATGACCGTGCGGGATCGGGAACACGACTTGGAGCCCGCACCACTCGATGCCGCGGTCTACGGCAGGAGCGCCATGTCGAGCTGATACCAAGTGCCCGACTGTCCGCGAAGCCCGGCCGGGTCCGCCGGCCCGACCGGGACGAACCCGATGCTCGAGCTGACGGAACTGCACGCCGACCACGCCCCGGAGGGGCTGGCCTTCGAGCTGGCGAACCGCGCGTACTTCGCTGCCGCGGTCCCCGACCGCGGTGACATCGGCTTCCTCAGCGGAAGCCGATGGAAATTGCGTCGCGTGGTGGCCGGACGGTGGCGGAGACTCGTGTCATGGCTGACATGGGGTCGTTCCGGGAAGCGGTCACCGCATGGGCGGACGGCGGATCCGGCGACCTCGCGTACGAACTGGCCGTGCGTTTGCCCGTCCGGGTGGTCGTCCTGCTCGAAGGACTGAGCGACGCGGCGGCGGTCGACGCACTGGCCGCGAGGCACGACCGGGACCTGGCAGCCGAAGGAGTCTGTGTCCTGCCGATGGGTGGCGCGATGCGCATCGGGCGCTTCGCCGGCCTCCTCGGCCCACCGGGGCTGAACCTCCGTCTCACGGGACTGTGCGACGAGGCTGAACGTCCCCACTACGTCCGCGGCTTGGAGCGGGCCGGTGCAGCAGAGCAGGGGTTCTTCGTCTGCGCGGCGGATCTGGAGGACGAGCTCATCCGCGCGCTGGGCGTGGCACGGGTCGAGGAGCTCGTACGGGCTGAGGGCGACCTGCGCGCCCTGCATACCTTCCTGCGCCAGCCCGCGCAACAGGGCCGCACTTCCCAGCAGCAGTTGCGGCGCTTCCTCGGCACGAAGAAGGGGCGCAAGATACAGTACGGCCGCGTCCTCGTCGAGGCCCTCGACTCCAACCGCGTGCCCGCCCCACTCGAGGATCTGCTCGCCGGCTTCTGACCTCCGGCCGACGTGAGCACGGGCAGGTGGTTCCCGACTCCCGTAGTTCTACAAGCACAGCAGCTACAAGCACATCCTGAACTTGCTCGACGGGGATTTTGTCATGTCAATACCAATAAACCGACGTCGTCACTATTACGGCGTAATAGCCGCGAGCCGCTGCCTCTCCCCCGACCCGTCGAGCCGATGGTCGCCGCACTCGGGGGTATCCGGCATTCCGGAAAGACCTCCCGAAAAGCGAAGCACAGAACAGGCCCCTACGCGCCCGAACTCGGAGCTGCCGGTATGGCATGACCTTGGATCACTTCGCAGACCGCCAGAGCGGCGTACAGACGTTTTGGATCTTGTGAATGGCTGAGAGTCGCTCATTTTGTGCGAGGAGTCAGGCATGTTGTATGATCGATCTTGAGCGCGGCACCCGGAATCGGGTGAGGCGTACTGCGTTGGTGGTCCAAGGAAAGACGTCCCGCTTCCTGCGGGGAGATGCAGGTGCAAGGCCTGCCCGGCGCTCCGATCAGATCCCCGTTCCTGGCTCTTCAGGAACGGGGATCTTTGTATGTGCCACGGCGGCCGCCGCGAGGCCGCGGATGAAGGGGTGCGGGCGGTTGCCGTCACCGGCGAGTTCCGGCTGGAAGAGCGTGGCGAGGAAGAACGGATGGTCGGGAAGTTCCGCGATGCGCACCTCACCGTCGGCATCACTGCCGGTGAAGTGCAGGCCGTGGCTACGCAGCAGATCCACGTAGTCGGGGTTGGCGCCGTAGTTGCAGTGATACCGCTCCGTTGACCGCTCGGCGCCGATGAGCTCCTCGGCACGCGAACCCGCGGTCAGTTCGATCGTGCCCTCATGGCCGACCAGGGAACAGGCGAGGGGCACCACCACCGCCTTCTCCGCCGGGGTGTCCGGCGCGTTCTCGGCGTGGCCCGCGGTTCCCAGACCGCACACGTCGCGGGCGTATTCGAGCAGGACATGCTGGAAGCCGGCGCAGGTACCAAGGAACGGAATGCGCTGCTCGCGGGCGGTACGGATGGCCGCGAGCGCCCCGGCCTCACTGCGGTAGGGGCTGCCGGGAAGCACCCAGATCGCGTCGAACGCGGCCAGTGACGCCTCGTCGGACGCGTCCTCTGTGGGGATCCAGTACGCGTCCAGGTCCAGGCCGTCGCGCTCGCGCAGCGCGTCGAGCAGTGCCGGGACACGGGCATGGGAGCGGACGTGGGGTGAGCGGTCACCGACGAGGGCGATGCGTGCGATGTGGTGTGCCATGCGCCCATCCTGAGTCGCTCACCCCCATCGCGTCCAACGATGATCCATGCATCGAGTATCAGCAATACTGATGCTCATGGATCCACAGCTCCTGCGCACGTTCGTAGCCGTGGTCGATCACCGTTCCTTCTCCGCTGCGGCGCGGACGCTCGGCTACACCCAGTCCGCCGTATCCCAGCACATCGCGGCCCTCGAGGCCGATCTGGACGCCCTTCTGGTCACCCGTCGGCCGGTGGCCGCGACCGAGGCGGGCGAGCGGCTGCTGGAGCATGCACGGCCGCTGCTGCTCCGTATCCAGGCGGCCAGGGCCGACATCGGGCGGCTGCGGGAGGTGCGCCGCGGGCAGCTCACGATGGCGTGCACACCCGGTGCGCTGACGCCGACCGTCGCGGAGGCGGTGATGCGTGCCCGAACCGCCGCCCCGCAGCCGGCCGTCTCGGTACGGGTGTGCGGCCGCGAGGAGGCCGTCCGGTCGGTGCTGACAGGAGCGGCCGATCTGGCCCTGGTCGATGGGGTGGCAGCGCCCAGCGATCCCCTGCCACTGCCCGATGCCGCGCTCCTGACCGTGTGCGCCATCGCCCAGGAGCCCCTCGCGGTTCTGCTGCCCGCCGACCATCCTCTGGCCGGACGTCCCGCGTTGCGGCTCCCCGATCTCGCCACCGCCCACTGGATCGACGCGCCGGACGCCGCCGTGCCACTGCGCCAGTTGCGGAGTGCCGCCCGGACCGACGGCTTTCGTCACCGGCTTTCCTACGCGGGAAGCGATGTCAGAGGTCTCGGTGCTCTGGTTGCGGCCGGGGCCGGGCTCACCGCAGTGGCCCTCACCGTGGCCGGCGGTCTGCCGGGCGTGACCGCCGTGCCGATCTCCGTACCCCGGATCGTGCACCGCACCGAGCTTCTCCACCCCCGCTCCCCCACCGAGGAAGCTGCCGAGCTGGCGGACGACCTGCGGCCTGCGGCTCAGTAGTGCGGTCGCAGGTACGGAGACATTGACCGTGATGCACTCGAGCGCGTCCTGGTGGACGTAGCTGATGAACTTCAGGTCAATCAGCTACGTCCGTCGGATCGGTTCAGGTTGCCCGGCGCAGCGGTACGACGACCTCTTCGCCGGTGGCCTTGGGGCTCAGGCGGTAGTACCGGATGTGGCCCAGGCGCTCGGACTCCTCCAGCCATCCGGACTCGACGATCTGGCGCCGGGTGCGGGAGAAGACGGTGGGTGACATGCCGAGGATGTCGGCGAGCTCCGCGGCCGTCTTACTGACCGTGCCGGCGCGGTCCGTGGGGTGCGCGGCATAGAGCATCAGGATCAGGCGCTGGTTCGCTGGCAGGCCGGCGGTGTGTTCCAGCAGGCGGAGGGTCATGTCCTTGGTGGTGTCGCTCACTTTGCCTCCCACCGTGCAGGGGTTGACTCGTCGAATCCGGGGATGTCCGGCGGGTTGCAGGTCTTGATGGCTTCGCGCTGTTCGATCCCCGTCCCGTGAAAAGCAATGTACGGGCTGATCCGGTAGAAGTTGTAGTTCCCGATGCGACCGCGGACGATCAGGATGCGGTGCTTGGCCAACTTCCGATTGATCTTCCCCACGGCATCGGTGGACATGCCGACCCGCTTGGCGATGTCCGCGCCAGTGGCCTTCAGGGGCTCCATGCCTTCCGGCGACACTCCGATCCACCACAGGACGAGGAACTTCTGGCTGGGTGTGAAAGCCCTGCTCTCGGTGATCGCCTCCACCCGCGCCTTGTCGACCTGGGTGTGACGGCCGGAGAAGGCGTACGGCGCATACGGGACGATCTCGCCCGTGTCAGCGTCCAGCAGTCTGCGCGCTGTTCCCAACAGTGCCTCCGAGGCTGGTTGCTGAAGAGTTCACGAGGTACGGCTCTCAGACCGACCAGATGAACTTAACGTACATGAGCAAGAAGTCGATGAACCCTGCCCATCAGCCGTGTCGCTGGACTCCTCTGCCGGTCCTTGATTGCCGTCCGAGCGGCGTAGAAGTGGGTTTTCTGGGCTGCCTTCATGAACTTGAAGTCAATCTGCCACGATCCTGGGAACGTGGTACCCAGTCCCTAGGATCGTTGGCCCACGATCCCTGAGACCGTGTGTGCTGTTCCTCGAACTGCCTGCCAGATCGTGGGAACTGGGTCCGCTTGAGTGTTTTCGCAGGCCAGAGTGGTATTGGGCCCGTGACGCTCTCTTACTTGGGGCTAAGGCCGTCGTCGGACGCGCAACGGTGTGGCAGGCGGTTCGTCAGGTCCGGGTCCCCGGCGGGCTGCTTGGATGGGGGCGGGACTTCCGGCAGGTTCTCGCGGCAGCTATACCCGGTTTACGGGCTCGAGTTGCCTCCGCCACCCCTTCTGGACCTCAGCCCTCGAAAGTCAGCCACGGCGGTGGGGGCGCCGGAAGGTCAGGCGCGCGTGTGCTTCCAGCAACCACTTCCCCGGCTCAGCCACGTTTGTTTTGTTCCGGGCAGGGGGCAGGACGGGCTGCAGGTGACGGGAGGAGAGCGCGGGCGGTGCCGGCCACGACGGCGGGACCACTCCCCTGCGCCGCCTCCAGCGGTAACGGCATTACGGCGTAATAGCCACCGCAGGGTTGCTGCACTCCCCCGTGTGTTGCCTGCGGGCTATTACGCCGTAATAGGGAGACGCTTGCCACTCGAGGCAAGAACCCGGCTCCGGGATCATCGCTGTGCACGCTCGTCTTGGGGCGAACGCCAGGCCAACGTCACGCGAGTCGGGCAAGGTGCAGTCGTGAGCACAGAAGAGGGTCCCGTCGAGCACGTGGACCGGTGGAACCTGAGCCTGCAAGGGATGCCTGTCACCAGGATCAGTACGGAGATCCGGCTCGTGCTGTCCCTGCATTCGGATTGGGAGATCGCCGTGGAAGCGCCCGTCAGGCTCTCGCACGGGCCCGTCCACGTCGGCCCGTCCGTACTTCTGAATCCGGAGACGGAAAGCATTGCACCGGCCCTTGAACTCTTGGGAGCGCGTGTCCTATCGGCGGTCGCGTTCAAGTCCGGCACCTTGCGGCTCGTATTCGACACGGGTCACCACCTCACCTGCTCGCCCGATCCATCCTTCGAGGCGTGGCAGGTCATGGGCCCAGCAGGATGGCGCATCGTGTCGTTGCCGGGAGGCGGCCTCGCCGTCTGGACTGACTCAGGAGCGAGTGCCTCCTAGGTCGCTTCTGATGGCTCTTGGGCGATGTCTCGGAGCCAGATGACGATCGCCGCAACGGCCAGGGTGCCGTTGAAGGTGTAGTCGCGCCTGTCGTACCTGCTGGCCACCGCCCGGTACTGCTTCCACTTGCTGACGCAGCGTTCGACAGCACTGCGGCGGCGGTACTGGACCTTGTCGAAGGCCGGTGGACGCCCTCCGGCCCGTCCTTTGCGCCGGCGGCTGGCTCGCTGGTTCTCGGGCTGTGCGATGGTCGCCTTGATCCCCCGTCGCCTCATACACGGTTTGCCAGGGGCCGTGCCGCTCGGGCAGGTCCGGCCAGGGGGCACACCGGTACGGGCGCGGTACAGCACGCCGTTGACTACCGTGCGGTGATCGGCCCACTGCCCGCCGGGCTCGCCATTGGCGGGCAGCAACGGCTCGATCATCTGCCACTGCGCGTCCGTGAGCTCATGTCGCGGCACCATGACACGAACCTGCCCAGCCCAAGCGCTGATCCACCCATGACCGGCTCCACTGCTATTACGCCGTAATGGCAAGAGCGAGGGGCGCCGCCGGTAAAGGGGGGGGCCCGCGGTGCGGGGTGGGGGGGCGATTTTCTGTGGGGGGTGGGTCGCTGTTTGTGGTTTTGGTTGTTGATTGGGT
>NZ_JBHYKH010000090.1:6234-10392 GCF_042741275.1 Streptomyces sp. NPDC058964 | reverse complement strand
ACCATTTTATTCACCCGTGTGTGCCGCGGGGCGCGCCCCCCCCCCGCCCGCGGCCCCCCCCCTCGCTCCGTGCTCGTGCGGCGATCAGCTGTCGGCTGTGGCTCGCTGTTGCTGGTGTTCGTTGAGGATGCGGAGCATCTTGTCGAACTCCGTGTCGGTCATCTTGCGGATGAGGTGCATGGCGAGGAAGGCGCCGTCGTCGTAGGGGAGCTTCGGGGGGTTCGAGGAATCCGAGCGGGGTTCCGGGACGACGGCGTCCGTGGCTGCCGGAGCCAGGACCTGAGCCGGAGCCAGGGCCGTGGCCACGGGCGGCTCTTCGGGTTCGGGTGTCGCCTTGGGCTCCGGCTCGGGCTGGAGTTCCGGTTGCGGTTGCGGTTCGGGCTCCGCTTGCGGTTCCGGCTCCGCCTCCGAGGTGGCGTCTCCTATTACGTCGTAATGGCTGGGGGAGTCGGGTTCCGGCTCGGGCTCGGGGGAGGGAGCCGCCGGGCGCTTGCCCGGCTTCTGCGCGGGGCGCTCGGCTTCCTTGCGGGCCCGTTCCGCCTTGAGTTCCTCGAGGACCGTCTCCTGCTGCTCGGCCGGCTTGTTGCCCACCGCGCGCAGGAGGTCGATGGGGTCCTGGCCGATGCGGGACTGGAGCTCGGGGGTGAGGTTCAGGAGCGCCAGTCGCTGGGAGACCCAGCCCTGGGAGCGGTGGAGACGCTTGGCGAGGGCCGTTTGGCTGCCGTGGATGGCCAGGAGGCGGTTGAGGGCCTTGGCCTCGTCGAGTTCGTCGAGGTCCTGGCGGTGGATGTTGGCCACCAGGGCGGACTCGAGGAGTTCCTCGGAGGTGCTGCCCTGGTCGTCGCTGACCATGACCTTGATGGTGGACAGGCCTGCTTCGCGGGCGGCCGCCAGGCGGCTGCTTCCGTCGATTACGACGTAATGGGTGTCCTCTTCCAGACTGGCCTCATGCTCGGGGTTGGCCTTGATGTAGGTGTCGCGGTTCATCACCGTGATCGCCTGCTTCTGGCCGTGCGTGCTGAGGCTGCCCGCGAGGTCGGTCAGGTCACCGAGGGTCGATCGGGGGTTGTCGGGGTTCAGGCTGATGCGGTGGGTGGGGAGTTCGGTGGGCGGGGCGACCCCTTCCGTGGGGACTCCGGTGGCCGCCGCTACGGCTGCTCGGCGAGCGCTGACCGGTCGTGCCGAGGCTCCGAACCGGCCCGCGCCCAGCTGGTCGGCCTTCTTCGTCATGAGATCTCCCGGGCCAGGGCCCGCATGCTGACGGCCTGCTGGGACTTGGGGGCGTACGAGAGCAGCGGCTGCTTCATACGGACGGCTTCTTTTTGTTCCTTCAGGTCACCGATGAGGCCGACCACGCGCGGATCCTTTATGTCCACCCAGCCCTGCAGGGAGGACGTGGCGATGTAGCCGCGGCGGCCGTCGTAGAGGTTGACGACGATGCCGAGGTAGTCGATCTCGAGGGAGAGGTCGGCGCGCAGGTCCTCGATCTGGGTGGTGAGGAGTTCGTAGGCGTCGGCGGAACTGTCCTCGGCCTGGACGACGACCAGGGCGCCGGACTGACCGGGCTTCTCGTTCTCGCGGCGACGGCCGTAGTAGGCGGCGGCGTCCATGCTCAGGCCGAGGCTGGGCGGGCAGTCGATGAGGATGACGTCGTAGTCGGCTTCCAGCGGGGCCAGGGCCCGCTCGAGCGCGGCCTCGCGGGCTCGTACGGCGGACAGGCGCACGTCGAGGAGGAAGGCGTCGTTGCAGCCGGGGAGGAGGTGGAGGCGGCCGCCGAAGTGGTCCTCGTCGATGGAGACGATGAGGTCGCGAAGGTCTCCCTTGGGGTCGCCCGCCATGTGGTTGGTCAGGCTGTCGCCGTTCATCGGCACGGGGGTGGCGCCGAGCTGGTTGGTGAGGTGGCACTGGGGGTCGAAGTCGACGAGGAGGACGCGCATGCCGAGGCCGGGTAGGTTCTCGACGTCCAGCGGGTCGTCCGTCATGGTCTCGGGCTCGTCGGACTCGACGGCGCGGAGGGCGGCGACGAGCTGCTTGGCCACGCGGACCGGGTGCAGTTTGTTGGGGTCCTCGGCCATCGCCTCGCCGGTGCCGGCCGTGATGGCTGTCTTGCCGACGCCGCCCTTCTGGTTGCACACGACGATGCGGCGGGTGACGGCCGGTCGTACGACGTCGGGGGCGGGGTTGGTGTCGAGCCAGAGCTTGACGGACTGGGCGAGGCCCTGGATGAGCGAGACCCCTCGGTCGGCGGCCGTTCGCTTGAAGTCGTCCCACTGGCCCTGGGGGAGGAAGGTGGAGAAGGAGTCGGCACCCGCGGTGTCGACGGGCTCCAGGGCGGAAGCGAGGGTGCACCAGTCGGTGATGCCCTGCTCGACGGCGCTCTGGATCTCTAGGCCGCGCTGGGCGGCTCTGACTTTGAGGTCCTGCCGGAGCCAACCCGGCAGCTTGGAGACGACCTTCTCGCGGTCACTGGAGGTGGCTGGAGAACTCATGGGGCTACCTTACTAACGTGTTTGATCAAAATCTCGTCCGACACGTTAGTTAGGGAAAGTTGGCTCGCCTCGGGGGCGCCTCAGGGGCATGTGGTGGCTGGACGCGAGGTCGTAACCAGGCTTCCGAGACGTATTACGGCGTAATAGCCGTGGCGGGATCAACAGGACGCCACGGCTATTACGCCGTAATGGGACTGAGGGCGATGGGGGAGTGGGGGAGCGTCAGGCAATGGCCCACGGGCTCGGGCCCTGGGTCGCGCGGCGGGACATCGGACGGGAGGTGTCCCAGGCGGGCTGCAGCGCGGCGGAGACGATGCCCCACAGCTGACCGGCGGTCAGGGTACGGACGGGGACGACCACCTGGCCGGCGAGGCTGACGCCGAACGCGGACTCGAGCGCGCTGACGATGCCGATCAGAGCCAGGGAGTCCAGACCGTAGGTCTCCAGGGGCTCGTCGGCCGCGGGAGCCTTGTCCTTGCCCAGTCCGGGCAGGCCCCGCTGGAGGACGGTCTCGAACGTAGGGTTCCACGGTGCTGAGGCCATCGACGGGCTTCCTTCCGGGCTGCCGGGCGGTTGTGACGCACTTCCGCGAGCAGCCTGACGGCGTCCGCTTGAGTCTGCGTTGACGGGGGCTCAGGTTGTGGGCCGGGGGAGAAGAGGGAAGGTGGGTGGCTCGGCCATTACGACGTAATAGGTGTGACGGTGACGGGGGAGCGGCGTTCTCAACTCCGGTTGCCGCAAACGGCCCACAACAAGTGCCCCGCGAGGATCAAGCCGTGACAGACTCCGAAGACCGAGAGCAGCAAGCGGCCGTCACCCGTCGGCTGCTGTACTACCTGAACTCACCCATTGCTCCGTACTGTCGCCTGCGCGGGGTCCTGCCCGCCCCCGGCGCCGTACGGATCGCCGTCCGTGCCGGAGACGACGAGAACGCCAGGGACTTCCTGTACGAGATCCCCAACGACACGGTGACCCCGTACTACATCCCCGGCTTGCTGCGTACCGTCCTCACCGGCCCCCAGATCTACAGCAGCAGCGACCTCGGCGAGGTCAGGGGAATGACGCTCATCCGCCTCCGCCCGCAGGAGATCACCCCGGATCCCGAACCCGAACAGGGGCGGGCGCTGACCGTCGTACACGCCCTGTGTGACCCCGGCGACGACGAGAACCCTTTCCTGCTCGGCTTCCTGATCCTCGGCGGCGGCCTGCTGCGTCTGTACGTGCAGCGCCCCGACCGCCCCGGCGTCATCGGTGCCGACATCCGCCTGAACAACACGCGCACCGCGCTGATCGCCTCCCTGCCCTCGCTCCTCGAAGAAGAGCAGTACCAGCGGCCGGCATCGGACGACCCGCACTGCGACCTCCTGGTAGACCTGACCGACTGGTAGCGGACAGGAGCCTGTGGCCGGCTCCCACGCCGTTCGGCGTGGGTTCAGCGTGTTTCGGGGGAGGGCGAGCGACCGAAGCGACTCAAGCGACCGAAGGACGGGGTTGGGTGCGTGGCCGGGGCACGGGGGAAGGGGCGATGGGTCCAGGTTTGCTTCAGGGTCGCGTGTGTCGCGGCGCGGGTTCGGTGGGGGGCCGGGGGGGGGGGGGGGGGGCCTCTGGCGGGGGGCGCGACTGTATGTGATCGACCCAAAAAAACAATATAGATATTAAGTTGCGGCTA
>NZ_JBHYKH010000090.1:0-6224 GCF_042741275.1 Streptomyces sp. NPDC058964 | reverse complement strand
GCCCCCCGGGCCACCCGGCGCCGTCGGGGGGGGGGGGGGGGGGGGGCGGGGGCCGGGGGTCGGGGCCGGGGGTGCCGGGTTGTCGCCGGGCCCGCTGCCCCCCCTGCGCGGGTTCGGTCGCTGCCCGGGTGGGGGCGGTCCGGCCCTGAGGACGGGGCAGCGACTGAAGGAGAGCGACCGAAGATGCCTTGAGTCTTCTTCGGTCGCTGAGAGGAACAGCCTGGTCAGGCGGGGTGTCGGGGCGGAAACAGCGACTGAAGCGACTGAAGGTCCGGGTATATGAAGACATTCGCGCGTGTGCGTGTGCGCGTGTGTGCGTCATATATGGGGGTCTTGAGTCGCTTCAGTCGCTGTTCTGGGCGGTGCGTACCCGTTGACCTGCGGATTCGTTCAGCTACCGAGACAGCTACCGAAGTGGCTTGGGTCGCGGGGGGTTTCGCGTTCAGTCGCTGGAGCCACTGAGGTGACACACGCATGTTTTTTTGATTTCCCTGTGTCCCCTTCTGTCTTCGTGGTTCGCTAATCTGTCTCAGTCGTTGAGTCGCTTCAGTCGCTGATGGGGGATGTGGATGCCTGCTGAGCTGCGGGTTCCGCGCAGCGACTCAAGGCAGTCGGCTTCCGGCCCGCACGACGGCGCCCGGTCCCTGGCCACAGCGCGGTGGTGCGTGGGCCGTGGCTGGCCTGTTCACCCGCTTGCGCCGGGACGGAAGACCCCCGCGGGCAACTGCGCGGCCTGCCGCGAGCACGGCCACACGCACCAGGGCTGCGGCTGTCCGGCCGCCGGGCGCTGGTGCCATGGGTTCCACGCGGCCACCCTCGACTACGCCAGGGTCGAGCAGTGGTGGGGTGCCAACCCGCGTTTCGGCGTGGGAATCGCGTGCGGGCCCGCAAGTCTGGTCGTCGTGGACATCGACGCGCACGCCCAGGAGCTGCCCGACCGTAACCGCCTGCTGCCGGGCATCGAGATCTCGGCCGGCGTCGACCTGACGGGTCTCGCCAACGGCTTCCACACCATCGGTGTGCTGGCCGCCCTGCGCGGTGAGCGGAGCCCGGCGGAGGACGAGGGCACCCTGCGCGTGCGCACGCCCTCAGGGGGCCTGCACGTCTGGTACCGGGTCCCCAGCGGACAGCGCTGGCAGTGCTCCACGGGTTCGGGCGGGGGCCGTTCCCTGGCCTGGCAGGTGGATGTACGGGCGCACGGCGGGTACATCGTCGCCCCGGGGACCATGACCACGGCGGGGATGTACGAGCCCGCGGGACCCGTGCGTGAGCCCGCACCGCTGCCGGGCTGGCTGGCGCGCGAACTGGAGCGCACCGGGCATCTGCCGCCCGCGCACGTGCCCGTGCCGCGCCCGGTGCCGCCACGGGCCCGGCAGGCCGTGCTGGCCGCCGGAGGAGGGCACGCGGCCGCCGGCCGGGCGCTGAGCGCCGTGCTGGCCGAGGTGGCCGGCTGCGCCGCCGTTCCCGAAGGGGCGGGGTTCTCGGAGAAGCTCAACCGGGCCGCCTACACCGCTGGAGGGCTGGTCGCCGCCGGGCACGTGAGCGAGGAGGAGGCCGAGCGGGTGCTGGACGAGGCTGCCGAGCATGCCCGGCCGGGGCAGCAGCGGCGTTACCGCGCCATCATCCGTTCAGGGCTGAGCGCAGGCCGCAGGCGCCCGTTGTCCCCGGGAGGCCGCGGATGACCGCCGACGACAACGCCCTTTTCGACGCCCAGGCGGTCGCCGCGCAGATCCTTGCCCAGCCTCCCGCGCAGATGCCGCGGCAGAGCGTGGCGAACCGGATCGGCGCGGGCGGGGAGGCCACCGCCGACGGTCTGCTGCCGGACACCCTCAGCGACCGCGGCAACGCCAAGCTGTTCGTCAGGCTGTACTCCAACGACTACCGGCACGTGCCCGGACTCGGCTGGTACCGCTGGGACAGCACCCGCTGGCAGATCGACGAGGACGACACCGTGATGTGGGCCGCGGGGGACCTCGCGGAGTCCCTGGCCACCGACGACCCGCGCGGCTGCTACACCGCCTCCGCGCTGCAGCAGCACCGCAGGCGCGCCCTGAGCACCAGCGGTATGAACGCGATGCTCACGCAGGCCAAGTCCGCGCCGGGCATGGTGCTCAACGCCGCCCGCCTGGACGCCGACCCCTACGCGCTGTGCACCCCGGCCGGCATCGTCGACCTGCGTACCGGTCTGATCCGTATGCCCGACCCGGACAAGGACTTCCACTCCCGCTCCACCACGGCAGCGCCGCAGGCGATGCCGACCCCGCGCTGGGACCGGTTCCTCACCGACACCTTCGGCGACGGGCCCGAGGGCTCGGAGATGATCGACTTCCTGCACCTGTTGCTGGGCTACTCCATCACCGGCGACGTCGGCGGCCAGGTGATGCCGTTCCTGTTCGGTTCCGGCAAGAACGGCAAGTCGGTGCTGCTGGACGTGCTGATGAAGCTGGTCGGCGACTACGCGGACGCGGCGCCGCCCGGCTTCCTGATGGCCCGGCCGTACGAGGGGCATCCCACCGATCTGGCCGAGCTGCACGGACGGCGGGTCATCGTGTGCAGCGAGGTCAAGCCGGGGGACCGGTTCGACGAGGCACGGGTGAAGCTGCTGACCGGCGGCGACCGGATCAAGGCGCGGCGCATGCGGCAGGACTTCTTCAGCTTCCAGCCGACCCACAAGCTCTGGCTGCTCGGCAACCACCGGCCTGAGGTGGGCACCGGCGGCTTCGCGTTCTGGCGACGGATGCGGCTGATCCCGTTCGAGAGGGTCGTGCCCGACGACCGCAAGATCGACAACCTGGCGGACATCCTCGTCACGGAGGAGGGACCGGGCATCCTCAACTGGCTCATCCTGGGGGCCCGTCGCTATCTGAGCGGCGAGAAGGACCTGACCGGCCCGGAGCGGGTGCGCATCGCCACCACGGCGTACGCGGAGACCGAGGACCACACCGGGCGGTTCCTGTCGGAGGAGTGCTGTCTGGGACCGGAACTGAGAGCGGAACAGGCTCAGCTCTACGCGGCCTACAAGACGTGGTGTCAAAATGAGGGAGCTCCGGCGATATCGTCCCGGGCCTTCGCGGCGAGGGTCCGAGAGGTGGTGGGGCTGGCGTCTCCGAAGGAGATGATCCTGTCCAACCAGCGCAAGTACTACCCGGGCATCGGACTGGTCGCCGACGAGGAGACAGCATGAGCGCCCTCATAGAAGAGGACGAGATCAGCCACGAGGCCGACTTGGTCTGGCTCGAGGACGTCAGCAAGCTGGACTACGTGCGCCAGAGCCTGGACCGGCTGCCCACCCGCAAGGGGAGGCCCGCGTACCACCGCGACGGACGCATGGTCGGCTATGCGCTGCTCGGGCCCAGTGCCAAGCCGTCCCGGTCGTCCGGCACCTTCCGGCGCCGGGTGTTCTGGTTGCTGCCGCACGACCGGGACGCGGTTCCCGACGGGCTGTACGCCACCGGGGCGCCCGCCGAGGCCGTCGACCCGCGCACGCTGGCGCCGGGCAAGAAGGGGCGCAAGACGGAGCGGTCGGAGGGCGGGCCCACCTCCCCGGGGGTGCGGGAGCACGGGCTGTCGCTGCCGTTGTGAGCGACAGGGCGACCCCGTGCGGCCGTGCGGTGGACGTGGGTCAGGTTCGCGGACCGCGGCTGGACGGCGGGCAACGCCCAGACCAAGGATAAAGAACAGACCTTCCGGTTTCTTACACGGTGTGCTGTACTGCGGACAGCGTGCTTGGCGGGGCCGTGCGAATCGTCGCGGAAGGCCGCTCGACGCAGGCCGGACCAGGGGGAGGTCGGTCCAATGAGGTGCACGTGCACAACAGTCGCGGTGCCGGGCGGAATGCGGTGCCGGGCTCAACCCGTTCCGGGCGCAAGGCCGTTGTCGTACGGAACCGCCCGCACGCCCGACAAGCCGGGCCGTGCGGGCGGCGGTGCGGTGTTTTCGGGCCGGGTGCCTGGCGATGTCGCGGCTGCCACCGTTAGCTGACCGGCCCCGTGAGGGTCGAGGTGAAGACGCTCTCACCGTCCTGGTGGCCGGTGACCTCCACGGTCATCGTGCTGCCGCTCTCGGACGCCACCTGTGTGATGTCGATCCAGCAGGGGCGGTCGAGTTCGACGTAGCGGCGGAAGTTGCTGGAGGCGCTGGCCGGGATGAAGCTCCGCGGGCCGACCAGGGCGGAGGCCGCCTGCCGGGCGCCCTCCATCAGGACCATGCCGGGCACGTGGTCGGCGCCGTGGTCGAAGAGGATCGGGTGGTCGAGGTTGGGCGTGAGCAGCCAGCGGCGCGGTGTGTCGGTGGCCGTGAGCACCACGTCGGCCGCGGAGGACCGGCCCACGTAGGCCGGCGGCAGCGGGCTGCTGTCCGGTGTGGTGCCACCGTCGGCCTCGGGAACCGGGACGGTTCTCCGCGCCCGGATGCGGGCGTAGACGGCCGGCGGGAGCGGACCGTACTCGGTGGCTCCGTGGGCCACGAGAACCCCGTCCCGGTGCAGGGAGAGGTCCATCCGGATCCGGCTGACGGCTTCCTTGCGATGGACGAGTTCGATACAGCGCGCCTCGATGTCGAAGTCGGTCGGACTCGAGGCGATGCGCAGTCCGTCCGGGTCCGTGGTGTAACTCAGGTTCCACATGACGAACTGATGGCCGAGAGGTACGTCGAGAGCGGTGTGAGCCATGAAGATGCTGGCCTGGCGAAACGTCTCTGCCGCCTGGAGCGGATCGTGGCTGGTCCCGTCGGAGCTGTTGAAGTGCGTGTGGGCCCGCGGCCATTGGCCGGTGAGGGAGAACCGCAGGTCGTCGTGCGTGGTGCAACCGGTGAGGAATACCTCCGCGAGGCTGGCCCGGTGAACGTACTCCTTGGGCACCGTCGTGGTGAGCCTAGGCAGTCCGGACAGTCCTATTCCGCTAGCGGTGGTCAGTCGCATCGAGAACCCCCGTCTTGAAGCTTCGTTCGACGACGCCTATAAGATACGGACCTACCGGTTTTCTTGTATCGGCCCGATAGTAAAGGATTGGCCAAGTATCACGGGGGAATGTAGAAGCGGCCGTTCCGTTTCATCTGATTTGCACAGATATTTTCTCGCTCGACCACGGCCCGATGTAAGGCTGAAATCGGGCTAAATAGCCTTTTAGCGGCAGTGGTTGAGCGATCAAGTCCCAGATCAAAAACCTGACCTGCGGTTTTCTTTCTCGGCGCGCACGAGGTCACGGCGTCGACCCAGCCTGCGACAGGGAGACCACGATGAACCGCCCACTGGGCACTCTTCGGCTCGCCGCCGTCAACATCGACGGCGTTCTGCTCAACGACACGTTCAGTCCTGTCATCCACCGCATCGTCGTCGGACACGGCACCGCCTACACAGCGGAACTGGAGCAGGCGATCCTGTCCCGGCCGCGGCTGGCCGCCGCCCGGATCCTGGCCGAGGCCATCGGGTCCACGGCGAGTCCGTACGAGATGCTCGACGTCTACTTCGCGGAACGCGAGCGGCACGTGCGCGAGCACCCGGTACGACCGCTCGAGGGCGCGGGCGCACTGCTGCGGAGGCTGGGCGAGCTCGGTCTGGAGATCATCTGCTACGGCGGGCTGGACAGGAGCCACTTCGACCGGTACCTCGGCGCGTGGGCGTCCTGCTTCACCGAGCCCGGCTACATCTGCACGAACGACTTCCGTCCGGGTATCCGGGAGATCGTCCGGGACCACTTCGGACTCGACTACGACGAGGCGCTCTTCATCGACGACGCGGCCACGGTCGCGCGGAGCGCGAGGGAGCTCGACGTGCCGTTCATCGGGCATCCCAGCGCCTTCGAGCACGGCTTCCAGCGGTCCCTCATGGAGGCGGCCGGCGTACGGCATCTGGTGCGCGGCCTCGCCGCCATCGACGAGCCCCTGCTGCGTGCCATCGACCGGGAGGCCGCACAGGGCACGTGCTGGCAGGGCGCCGAACGGCTCGGGGCGGGGGTCGGCAGCGGTTCCTCCAGGGCCCTGTCGTGACCGGGGGAGAACCCGCCTCCCTCGCCGGAAAGGTGGTGCTCATCACCGGCGCGAGCAGCGGCATAGGAGCGGGAGCGGCCCATGTGTTCGCGCATCAGGGTGCCGTCGTCGTCCGCGGGGCGCGCCGCGAGGAACGGCTGCGCGAACTCGTCGCGGAGCTCAGAGGCAAGGGTGCCGAGGCGAGTTACAGCGTCGTGGACGTGTGCAGCGGCGACGAGGTCCGACGCATGGTGCAGGAC
>NZ_JBHYKH010000089.1:12696-23190 GCF_042741275.1 Streptomyces sp. NPDC058964 | reverse complement strand
CACATCGGCCGGGCCCTGCGAAACAGGCGCGTGAGGGGTCAGTTCACCATCGATACCAACGGCCGCGGCCGCCACCGGAGGTGGTGGAGCGCATGACGAAGCCGAGAAGCCACAGCACCAGGACGGCGACGGCGACCCACCAGAGGATCTTGATGGCGAAGCCGGCACCGAAGAGGATCAGCGCGAGAAGCAGAACGAGCAACAGGGGAACCATATTTATCAACCTCCAGCCCCCCGTCTGCCCTGCAACGTCACCGGCATGCCACAACGGTGCCTTGTTTATGAAGGGAAAGCCGGGGCACTGGCCGGTTACCGCGACAGCGGCACACAAGTTATGAGGAGGCTCTGTTTCATGACTGCCGGCGAGAAGGCCAAGGCAAAGACCGAGCAGGCCGAGGGCAAGGCCATGGAAGCCGCGGGAAGCGCCATCGGGAATGATCGCATGGCTGCCGAGGGACAGGCGAAGAAGAGCACGGGCGATGCCCGCGAGGCCAAGGAAAAGGCCAAGGACGCATTCAGGCACTGACCTTTCTCTCCGCACCGGGGATTTGAAAGGGGCCTTTCCGGGCGTGATCCGGGAAGGCCCCTTTCGATGGCCTCTCCGAGGCCGGACGCGCAGGCACCGGCGCAAACCGGAGACGCAGGGACGGCAAAGAAGCAGAACGGGCAATGCCCGGTGCCCCACAGGCACGGCGGCGGTGGGTGGCAGGAGGTGAGAGCATCCGCCTCATGGATGATGCAGACGGCCGTGCGGCCCGGTGGCGGGCGGCGCTGCGCCGTACGCCGGTGGCGATCTGGAACGACGACGTCACGGACTGGGCTGCCGCGTTGACGTACTACGCGGTCCTGGCCCTGTTTCCGGTACTGCTGGTGATCCTCTCGATCGTGGGTCTGACCATGCCGACAGCCAAACCGGAGGTCATCGACCGCATGTCGCAGGCCGCCCCGGTCGAGTCCCGCGCTCTGCTGCGCGGCACCCTGCGGCAGATGGCCGAGCAGTCGTCAGCGGCATGGACACTGATCTTCCTCGGCGGGGCGGGAGCCCTGTGGTCGGGATCCAGCTATCTGAGCGTCTTCCGCAGGGCGTTGCACGCCATGCATGGCATCAGTGCACATCGGCCGGTCTGGCGCACCGCTCCGCGCATCATCGCCACGGCCCTCGTCCTGATCTCGCTGCTTCTCACGACTACCCTGGCGTTGTTCCTCACCGGCAGCCTGGCCCGGCGGCTGGGCCGGGCGCTGAACCTGGGCACCGGACCGCAGGCCGTCTGGGACGCACTGCGGTGGCCGGTCGTGGCTGCGGTCGCCGTCGCCCTGGTGCTCGTTCTGTACCGTTCGGGCCCCGCGCCTTCCCGCCCTGTCGGAAAGATGGCGCCCGGCGGCACCTTGGCGGTGGTGCTCCTGTTGGCCGTCTCGCTCGGATTCGCCGTCTACACCTCCCACGCCAGTACCTACCACCGTCTGTACGGTTCACTGGCGGGCGTCGTGGTCTTCCTGGTCTGGCTGTGGCTGGCCAACCTGGCCCTTCTGGCCGGCGCCCAGTTCAACGCGGAGCTGGTGAGACCCGCTCAAGGGAAAGGAGCCGCCCGCGCACTGTCTGTGGCGGACCGCCCGTAGCCTCCGGCCGGATCATTCAGTGCGGCATGCCGTGAGCCTCGAGCGACGCTGGTTGCGCTCCGGCTCCCCGGGTACAGCGATTGAATATGGGTTGTTCCCGCAACACCCGGTCTCACTGAAAGTGATGTATCCGTGACACTTCCCGGCGGCGCCGACGACCGCGCTGAGGGCTCGGGTGAGGATCCGAGCGCCGGCGCGCATGAGATCGCCGATGCCGTGGAACGTCTTGCGCACCTGTGGTCCGTGGCCGCTCAGGAAGCGACGGTGCGGTTGTCCCTCCACCAGCTGCGGGCGCTTCGGGTTCTGGAGACGGCACCGGAGGCCAATCTCACGGGCTTGGCGGAGCGAATGGACATCGGGCTTCCCACCGCCAGCCGTCTCTGTGACCGGCTGGAGGCCGCGGGCATGCTGGAGCGTGCGCTGCACCCGCGCAACCGTCGCGAGGTGCAGCTGAGACTCACCCGTCAGGGGCGCCGTGTTCTGGCAGATGTGGCCCGTCGACGCACTCAGGCCCTTGCCGGAGTACTGACGGCCATGGAGCCTGCGGAGCGATCAGCGCTGGTCCGTGGCATGAGAGCCTTCCTTGCCGCTCAGGGCGAAGCGTCCTTCCAGCCGCCACAGGCGCCATAGGGTCAGCGGTTCGGCCGCGCCTCCGGGCTCGTCCCGGCATCGCGACCAGCCCAGTCGAGGCAGACGACGGCGGCGTCGGAGAGGAGCCCCTCGCTGCCGACGTGTTCGATCAGACCCGCAACGACCGATCGTGCCGCCTCGTGGGGCGAGGTCTGCCGGGTCGCGCCCAGGACCTGGCGCAGGACGCCCTCGCCGAATACTTCTCCGGTCGCCGACCGGGTGCCGTGGACGCCGGTGCTGATGGCGACCAGACGGTCACCTGCCTCGACCTGGAAGATCTGTTCTTCGTAGAGGGTCTCCTCGAACATGCCGAGAGGCATCTGGGCCTCGAGTTCGATGCGCTCGATCGTGCTTCCGCGCTGGCGGTAGAGCTGGGGAGATCCGGCGTCGACGGCGCACACCCTGCCGGTGGCGAGGTCGAAGCGCAGGAGAAGGGTGGAGGCGTACATCTTGCCTCCGTACTGGGAGTAGATGGCCTGGTCGGCGAGGCATGCCTGGTCTGCGAAGCCGATGCCGGCGCGGCGGGCGTTGCGCAGAGCGCCGACGGCGAGACTGGTGAGCAGGGCGGCGTCGATGCCCTGGCCCATGCCGTCGGTGACGGTGAGAGTGAGGTGGTCGGCGCTGGTGGACCAGTCGAAGTTGTCGCCGCCGATGGCGTAGGCCGGCTCCAGGTGGGCGCCGATGACGTATTCGTCGCGGGCGCACCCACGGCCTGGGAGGAGCTGCCACTGCATCTCGGCGGCCAGGGTGAGACGACGGGTGCGGCGGGCCTGGAGATACAGATCGGTGTCCCGGCCCGCTGTGGCGACCTCGTGGCCCAACGCAGTGGCGAAGTCGTGCAGTTGAAGCACCGTGCCCGGGACGGCAGAGGTGCCGGGCATGCGCACGGAGAGCACCCCGAGGCGGTCGCCGCGGACGGCGATGGGCAGGTGAACCATCTGGGTGGCCGGGTCGGCCGTGACTTCCACCACGGGCCTTTGGGTGGTGAAGGCGGTACCGGCAGGGCCGTCGTGGGCGGATACCGGATCGCCGGTGTGCGGCAGATGCGTGACGGGCTGCAGGACCGTCAGGCCGTAGTCGGCGAGGAGGAGCGTCACGTTCAGTGCGCCGAAGCGCTCCGCCAGCAGGCGGCCGGCGGTGGCCACCAGGGCGTGCGGCGGAGCTGCGCGCAGCTGGGCTTCCGCGGACGGGCCCGGTTCAGAGGCATTCACCGTGTCTCCATCCTCTCCCCTTGTGACCTCCACGCTATCGCGATCGGGGTCTAGTCCGGAGTGGTCGGAGCGGCCAGGGTGTGCTGTGAACGGGGCGGGTCGTCGGCCTTGCCGGTACGCGCGTCGCGTGCCTGGGTGTGCTCCGGTTCCCGGGCTTCGGGCAAAGCGGCGTGGCACAGGAGGAGACAGACGTCGTCGTCGCGTTCGGAGTCGTGCACCAAGGGCTTGAGCAGCGACTCGGCACACCCGTCCAAGTCCTCCAGCTCGGATTCGCCCAGGGCGGCCAGGGTCCGGCCGAGCAGCTCGATACCCGGGTCGATGCCATGCGCTCGCCGCTCCACCAGGCCGTCGGTGTACAGGACCAGCGTCGAGCCGGGCGCCAGCTCGGCCGTGTGGTCCTCGTACTCGTAGGGAAGGGGCACTCCGAGCATCACGCCGGGTCGGGTGTCCAGCACGCGCACGGTGCCGCCGGGCGCGCGGACCACGGGCGGAGGGTGTCCGGCGGCGGCCCATACGACGTGGGGGTCGCCGGGCCGGAAGCGGGCGATCACTGCGGTCGCGTACAGGTTCGGCTGCTGGTGGCACAGCATGCGGTGCAGGCGGGTCAGGACCCGGGCGGGGCTGTCGTCCTCGACCGCGTAGGCACGTAGGGCGGTGCGCAGCTGACCCATGATGACGGCGGCGCGCAGCCCGTGTCCGGTGACGTCTCCTACCACGGTCAGCAGGCTTCCGTCGGGTTGGGGGAAGGCGTCGTACCAGTCTCCGCCGATGTTGAGTCCTCGGGTGGCGGGGAGGTAGCGGGCTGCCAGGCGGAGGCCCTCGGCGGGGGGCAGGTCGGTGAGCTGGGCGCGTTGCAGGGCTTCGGCGGTGTCCCGGTGCTGTTCGTAACGGCGGGCGTTGTCCAGGGCGATGGCGGTACGGCGGGCCAGTTCGACCAGCATCACGCCGGTGTCCTCGTCGAAGCGGTCGCCGGGCGCGGTCAGTGTGAGCACGCCCGAGGTGCGGCGCACGGTGAGGGGGATGCACAGCAGTGGCCGGTCCGGGGACAGTGCGGAGGGCGGGAGGTCGTCGATGCCGGGGAATGCACCGGGGTGCGGTCCGGCGTGCTGGGGACGGTCGCAGCGGGCGGCTGCGACCGCCGCGGCGGAGTGGGCGCCGTTCCGGCCCGCCGGTTCGTCGAAAAGCCAAACGTCGACCTGGCTCGCGTACTCGGGGACGAGCAGCTCGGGGAGGCATCGCAGGATGTCCTCCTGGTCGAGGGATGCGGTCACGGCCGCGCTGGCGTCGGCGAGGAAGGTCAGCAGGCGTCGTGCCCTCTCCGCCTGGCCGCGTGCGGCTCGTTCGGCGTCGAGCAGGTCTCGCTGGGTGCGCGCGGCGGCGTCCAGTTCGGCGTGCAAAGCCAGCACGCCCTGGTTGGTCTGGTGCAGTTCCTCGCGGTGCAGGCGGAGCTGCCTCTCCGTCTCGTCCAGCCGGCGCAGGACCGCTGCGGTCTCCTCGTCCGCCGCCAGGACTGCTTCGGTGTGAGCGGTGTCGTCCGGGCCCACTGGCCGGGGCGGGGTCCGGGTCGCAGGGCCGGGACAGGTGAGAGCCAGCCGCCAGGCCGGCGTTCGGTCGGGCTCGGACGCGATGGGTTCTGCGACTGCTCGCACGAGCAGGGTCCCGTCGGACGCGGATGGCTGGACGGTGAGGGTGAGTTGCGTACCTCCCTGGCCGAGACACTCGCGCAGGCGCGTAGTGAGCGCTGTGAGGAAACGAGCCTGTTCGACCGCGGGCGCACCCAGGGCGGCCGTAAGGCGCGCGGCGAAGATCCGGGCGCGGACGGCCTCGGCGGCTGAGGTGATCTTCCGGACGTCCGGCGGGATCACGGGCGCCCGGCCGGACGGTCGCAGGACAGGACGGCCACACAGGTGTCGTCGCGTACGGGGCTGGCGGCGCTGCTGGCATCACGGAGGATGGTCGCGGCGATCGCTGCCGGGTCGTGGGCGAGGAGGCCGGCATCGTCTGGCGGCACCCACCGGCTGGGCAGTCCGTCGCTGTGCAGGACGAGCAGGCTGCCCGGCCTCCAGGGCAGGCGACGCACGGGTACGGTCGCCGGGAACTGGGCGCCGACGATGCCGGGGTGGGAGACGAGGTGCTCCCACGAACCGGCGCTGCGCAGCCGGGCGCCTATGTTGCCGACCCCTGCGAACGCGAGTTCCCCGCTGCCCGTGTCCAGCTGCGCTGCGGCGACCGCAGCCCCGCGGGTGGGCCGTAGTGCCCGGTGCATGTGCCTCAGAATCTCGGCGGGTGGCAGGTGCGCAACGCGGTGCAGCTCGTCGACCGCGGCGCTGGACGCATGGGCCGCCTTGGCTCCGTGGCCGAGGCCGTCGGCGAGCATCAGGGTCATGCGAGAGCCCGATCGGGCGCAGCTCCAGGCGTCTCCGGAGTGCTCGGCCTGGGCGAGGGAGACGTTGATCCCTCCGGCCCCGAAGGCTGACCGGGTCTCCTCCTGTCCGGCGCCCCGGTCGACACGGGCCACCGCGACGGTGCCGCGATGGGTGCTGTACAGGTCGAACGCGCTGGAGATGCGCAGGCAGGTGCCCAGTCCCGCGCCGAGTGACGCCTCACTGGTGGTGTAGCCGTCGCGCATGGCCGCGGTGACATCGCGGATGCCGGGTCCGTGGTCGAGGGCGACGAGCTGCACAGCCGGACCGCGGGCGCCCGTTCCCGGACGATCGACGAGGTCGATCACCAGGCGGCCGCCACCGGCGTGCTTGAGCAGGTTGGTCGCCAGCTCGGTGGCCACCAGGGCCGCGACCGCGGTGCGGTGGGTGTCGAGGCGGGCCTGGGCGCCGGCCTCCTCGGTCGCCACCCGGACGTCCCGCACTCGGGTGGAGTCGTGCACCGGGATGATCCAGACGCGCGTCATCCGGACCTCGCACGAGCGGCGGGCACGCCGGTGGCCCAGGCGACGAGGGTGACGACGGTGCCCTCACCGGGCTTGGTCTCGATGGTGAACTCGTCCACCAGTCGCTTGGCTCCGCTGAGGCCCAGTCCCAGACCGCCCCCGGTGGTGTAGCCGTCGCTCATCGCCAACTCGAGGTCGCGAATGCCGGGGCCGGTGTCGATGAAGGACAGTTCCAGTCCACGCGTCGATCCGTTGACCAGTGGGGTGATCTTCGCCTGCCCTCCACCGCCGTGGATCAGGGTGTTCCGGGCCAGTTCGCTGGCCGCGGTGACGAGTTTCGTCTGCTGCACGAGCCCGAACCCGATTTCGGCCGCGAACTGCCGCACCTGGTGACGCACCCACGCGAGGTCCGCGTCCGAGCCGATCGGCAGGCTCGTCGCGGTGGCGGGATCGGGGGTCGGTGTCACGCACACCCCGCACGTGTGCCCGGGGCGACCGCGGAGGCATCCCGCCGGAGCAGTTCGAGAGCACGTTCCACGTCGAGCGCGGTCACCAGGCCGGGCAGGGTCAGGCCCAGCTCGACCAGGGTGATCGCCACGGCGGGTCGCATCCCGCACAGGACGGTACGAGCGGCCAGCAGGCGGGCGCCGGCGGCGATCTCGGCGATGACCCGTCCCAGGAACGAGTCGACGATCTCGACGCCGGAGACGTCGATGACCACGCCGGTCGACTCGCTGCGGGCGACGCGGTGGGCGATGTCGTGCTGGAGCTGCTCGGCCACGCTGTCGTGCAGCTCCCCATGGAGGGAGACCAGAAGGACGTCCCCCAGCGCCAGGACCGGCACCACCGCCGAGTCGCTCCGGAGGGAGGTGGTCATCGCGGGTTCACACCGGCCGCGCGGGAGACCTCGATGCCCTGCTGGGTGAGCGCGTAGGCCAGGGCGTCGGCCAGAGAGCTGCGGGTGAGCACCGAACTCAGGTCGATGCCGAGGTGCACGATGGTCTGCGCGATGGCCGGACGGATGCCGGAGACGATGCATTCGGCGCCCATCAGACGGGCCGCGGCGACCGTCTTCATCAGGTGCTGCGCGACGAGCGAGTCGACCGTGGGCACGCCCGTGATGTCGAGGATCGCGTAGCGGGCCCGCTGATCCACGATGGCCTCCAGCAGCGACTCCATGACCACTTGGCTGCGGGCGCTGTCCAACGTGCCTATCAGGGGCACCGCGACGACGCCCTCCCACAGGTTGATCACGGGAGTGGCCACTTCGAGCAGCTGCTGTCGCTGCCGCGCGATCAGCTCCTCGCCGGCGTTGACCGTCGTCTCCATGATCACCAGGCTCAGCGTGCCCATCAGGATGGTCAGAGCCAGCAGAACTTCCTGCGCCTCCTCACCGGACAGGTCCTGTACCTCGCCGCGCAGCAGCTCGGCGATCGTCACCCGCAGGCCGACGGCCTCGTCCGCGATCTGGGCAGGGCTGAATCCACTGCGGGCACGCGAAGCGGCCATGCGCCCCAGTTGCTCTCGGGCCGAGTCGAAGCCGGGAGCCGCTAGGTTTTCCAGCCGGCCGGTCGAGGCCACGTCCGCCAGGGCATCCACAACGGTCTTGCACGCCTCCACGGCCTCGTCACGGGAGACGGTGAAGACCGTTCTGAAAAGAGGCACGTCCGCCCACCTCTGGGCAATCTGTTCACGACGGCGCTCCAGGAAGGTCACCAGCTCCCGCGCCGCCGACTCGGCCGCTGCCTGCTCCGACACCTGCATCGTCTCCCTTTAGAACAGGCTGTTGCGCCAGGACCGGCACAGCCCAGTCAATTATTGCCGCATGACAATCATTGACACTGCGCGCGCGGCGGAAGCGACACAGCATCGTCACATTCACGGCTCGCGGTCCCGGCGGCTCAGCGCCCGTGCCAGTCCAGACAGACGACCAGGGCGTCGTCCTTAGGGACCGACTGCCCGCGGTGTCCGGTCAGCTCTCGCAGGACGGCGCGCGGCACCTCGGCGGCGGGCAGGAGGCGGGTGGACATGATCGCCCGAGCCAGGGCGGCATCCCCGTACGCCTCACCCTTCGGCGAGGCGACCGCGTACACCCCGTCGCTGACGAAGACGAGCCGATCGCCGGGCTCGACGAAGAAGTCCTGACCCACGTAGTCGGTCTCCTCGAACATCCCCAGCGGGAGCTGCGCCTCGAAGGTGACGCGCTCGACCACCCCGTCACGCAGCCGCAGCAGTTGCGGGGAGCCTGCGTCCACCACCTTCACCCGCCCCGTGGCGAGTTCGAAGTCGAACATGAGCACCGAGAGATAGCAACGCCCCTGGTAGTGGGCGTACACCGCCTGATCGGCCAAGGCAGCCTGGTCGTCGATGGCGATCCCGGCCCGCCGGGCGTTGCGCAGAGCGTTGATGGCGAGGTTCGTCAGCAGGGAGGCCTCCATGCCCTCCCCCATCCCATTGGTGACGTAGAGCATGAGGTGGTCCGCCGTGGCGGACCAGTCGAAGTTGTCACCGAAGATCGCGTAAGCCGGCTCGAGCTGCGCGCCGAGTTCGTACTCCGGCCCGGCGCAGGAGCGGCCGGGCAAGAGCTGCCACTGCATCTCAGCGGCCAGGGTCAGCCGGTCCTTGCGCCTCGCCTGCAGGTACACATCCGTGTCGCGCTCGGCCACGACCACCTCATGACCGAGCACCTCGGCAATGTCCGCGAGCTCGCCCAGAAGGCCACGCACGCTTTCCGCGCCGGGCAGGGTGACCGAGAGCACGCCCAGCCGGTCTCCGCGCACGGTGACCGGCAGGTGGACGCGCACGGATCCCCCGTGAACGCCCTCCACGAACGGTTCCTGGGCTCCGAAGGCGCGGCCTGCAGGGCTGTTGTGCACCGACACCGGCTCCGCGGTGTGGGGCAGCACCGACACCGGCTGCAGGACGGTGAGGCCGTAGTCGGCCATGAACAACTCGACGGACTGCGCCGCGTACTCTTCCGCGAGCACGCGGCGCACGGCGTCGAGCAACTCGTGCGGAGCCGCCGTGCGCAGAGCACGCTCAGCGGTCACAAATCTGTTCACGATCGTAAATACACCCATCCTTCGGCGGACACACACGGACCTCGCCCGCGCGGCGGAGCCGCCCGGGTCGAGTCGCGCCGGGCCGTCCGAACCATCTCTTGCCACTGCCTGCACCTAGTACGCTGGCGGGCGTCCCAGGTGCCTGCGAGAGTGTGACGGTGACTGTCTTCCGCCCCCGCCCCGAGCCCGTCGAGGTCGCACGCGTGACCTTGACGGCCGTGGAGTTGCTGGAAGTCCTGTGGGGCCGGGCCTCGACCGCGCCGGCCTCTCCGTCCCAGATGCGCGTACTCCTGATGCTCGAACACCAGGACGGCATCAATCTGCGCACCCTCGCCGACTCCCTCGCCTCCACACCTCCGTCCACCAGCCGGCTCTGCGACCGACTGGTGGCCGCCGGCCTCGTCGAGCGGGCGGTCAGCCCCGCCGACCGGCGCGAGGTACGGCTGCACCTCAGCGACCGCGGTCGCGCCTTCCTCGACGATCTGCGTGCACGCCGGGAACAGGAGTTGCAGGCGGTTCTGGAGCTGATGCCCGCCGCCAAGCGGACCGCGCTCCTCGAGGGGCTGGAGGCGTTCTGCGACACCGCTGCACTGCAGATACACGACAACGCCTCGCACGCCGGGGACCAGACGGCCTGACCACAGGGCCGGGCCACCGCTCGCCCCGGCACTCCTGGGCGTGGACGGCCGGCGCACGGAGTGACCTCCGCCCACCGGAACATTGCAGATCCTTCCCCGTGCAGTGCGACTCCGCTACTTTGTTGCCTCACGGCCATAGTTGTCAAATGACAACAGTTGACCCTGCGGCTCCTGTCCTCTCGAATACCCCGGAACCACCACAATTGCATGTGGGATGCGCCTCAGAGACCGAAGGGCACGCCGTCAGCACGGCGGCGTCCGCCGCCGGAGAAGTCCTGCCGGCGCCGACGAAGAGCAGGGCGAAGTGCCCGCTCGCGCCGACACGTCAGCGGGCACGGCGTTGCACGCCGGTGATCGCCTCGCACGGCGAACCCGTCCGGGCGCCGCCCGTTGTCCGCCGAAGCCGCCCCTCACCTCCCCGGGGCGGATCCTCCACCGTCAGACGGTGC
>NZ_JBHYKH010000089.1:0-12686 GCF_042741275.1 Streptomyces sp. NPDC058964 | reverse complement strand
AGCTGAGGGAGCTGAGCAAGGCCGAGCTGTACCAGCGGGCCACCGACCAGGACGTCGCGGGCCGCTCCAGGATGAGCCGCGACGAGCTGATCGACGCCCTCACCGGAGCCGGCGGCCGCCGGCGGAAGAAGACGGCCGCCGCCTGAGCCCCCAGCGGGTTCCGCCGGCCGGCTCAGGCTGTGCTGAGCATGCCTTCGCGCAGGCGGGCCAGGAGGCGGGAGATCAGCCGGGAGACGTGCATCTGGGACACGCCGAGTCGTTCGCCGATCTGGGCCTGGGTGAGCTCCTCCACGAAACGCCAGTGAATGATCTGGCGGTCGCGGTCGTCGAGCTCGGCGATCAGCGGGGCGAGGGCGTGGAAGTCCTCGACCAGGCCGAGGGCGGCGTCCTCGTCGCCGATGAAGTCCGCCAGCGCGCTCTCGCCGTCCTCGCTGCCGTTGATCGCCGCGTCCAGGGAGGCCGACTTGTAGCCGTTGGACGCCAGTTGCGCCTCGACGACCTCGTCCTCCGGAAGGCTCATCAGTCCGGAGAGCTCCTTGGTCGTCGGTGCCCGGCCCAGCCTGCTGCGCAGTTCCTCGTTGGCGCGGGCGAGTTGGACGCGGGCTTCCTGAAGTCGGCGCGGGACGTGCACGGCCCAGGAGGTGTCCCGGAAGAACCGCTTGATCTCGCCGACGATGTAGGGGACGGCGAAGGAGGTGAACTCGACCTCGCGGGACAACTCGAACCGGTCGATGGCCTTGATCAGTCCGATCATGCCGACCTGGACGATGTCCTCCATCTCCCCCGGCCCGCGGCTGCGGAACCGGCCGGCCGCGTAGCGGACGAGGGACATGTTCATCTCGATGAGCGTGTTGCGCGCGTACTGATACTCCGGCGTACCCTCCTCCAGCACCGCCAACTGGTCGAAGAACACCTTCGACAACTCCCGCGCGTCCTTCGGCGCGACCTGGGAAGGGGCGCCGATCTCCGGAACGTCCACCACCTGCTCGGTGGTCTGCACGGTCGCCGTCGCCATCATGTGCCCCTCCCAGTCGATCCGCCTCGTCCTCGCCGGTCCATCGCCCGGCAAGCACCCGCGTACCCCGGCCGCCGACCAGCATTCCTCGAACGTCCGTCGGTCCCCGCTCGACTCTCCTCGACTCCGTACGGCTTCCTTCACTTGGCCATTGACTACGCGCCGGGCGGGACACGCGTCGGAATCGTCATCCTCGCTCCGGTGACCGCTCTCGGCCGTTTCAGTCGCCGGAGCCGCCGGCTCCGAGTGCGGTCGAGTCGACGAAGCCACGAAGGGAGGTCCAGCTCCGCACCGTCGTGACCGGCAGCGATGCGCCCGGTACGGCCGGCGTCCCACTCGCACAGGTCTGACCAGGGCGAACCGGGGCAGCCGTGCTCGTACAGCTACGCACTTCCCGCCGAGAACCGAGGTGACCCATGACGCAGGATCTGACCCCGAAGTACACGGTGCCGGGCATCGAGCGCGAGGCGGCCGGCCGGCTGATCGGTCTGCTCCGGCTTCGCCTGCACGCGCTCAACGACCTGCACCTGACCCTCAAGCACGTGCACTGGAACGTGGTCGGGCCGCACTTCATCGCCGTCCACGAGATGGTCGACCCGCAGGTGGACCGGGTCCGGGACATGGCCGACGACATGGCCGAGCGCATCGCCGCGCTCGGCGGCGTCGCACAGGGAACGCCGGGAACCCTGGTCGCCGAGCGCACCTGGGACGACTATTCCATCGGCCGGGCCGACGCGATCGCCCATCTCGGCGCGCTCGACCTCGTCTACACCGGAGTGATCGAGGGCGTCCGTGCCGCCGTCAAGGAGGCGGGTGACATCGACAGCGCCACCGAGGACCTGCTCATCGAGCAGCTGCGCGATCTGGAGCAGTTCCAGTGGTTCGTGCGGGCCCACTTGGAGAGTGCAGGCGGCACACTCGCCACCGGCGAGGCCCGGTCGGAGGGGGAGGCCGCGGCCAAGGCAGCCGAGCTGGGCTGATCAGTTCCCATGCGACCGACCGGCGGCCAGGACTCTCGCCCCGCGAGTCAGCCCGGCCGCCGGCAGTGGCGAGTACGCACACAGAAGCGGTTGTGGTCGGCGTCCGAACGCACCCGGAGACGGTACGCCGCAGACGGAGCGGTCCAGCAGGGGTGTCCCCGTCGAACTGTCCGCCGCCGCCGATCGGCACCTGCCCGCGAGGGAGCGCGGCGTTCAGGCGGCATCGGTCCCGGCCCGGTCCGGTGAGCCGCGGCTTGCCGTGCGATCCCGTGGGTGCCGGTGTCCTGGAACACAACGTGCCCGTCCACGCGCCTGGAACGCAACGCACCCATCGAGGACGTATCTCGGCAGCCCGGCGAGGCTGGGCGGCGGGCGCTGTCGCCCGCTCGGGTCTGTGTTGGCGCGTCCCGCAAGCCTTCGGTGTGCTCGGCGTGCACTCTGAACCGGCAAGTCGGAAACGAAGGCCGGTCCTGGCAGCCGCGGGCCTGCCGGGGCGGAGCGATCGAACGGCGGGACGCTTTCGTGCAAGGGCGAAACGGAGCGCGGCGGTTCAGAGGACCGATCGGAGGGGGGACGCCGTCGGCCGCCGGGACGATGTTCTTCCTCCTCGTCGCCGAGAACCTTGTGATCAACTACACCGCCACCGCCATGAACGTGGCCTTGTCGGCGCTCGTCGGGGACCTGCACACCACACTGACCGGCGTACAGTCGGCGATTTCGCTGTACGCCCTGGTGGTCGCCGCGTTCCTGATCAGCGGCAGCAAGCTCGGCGCACGATACGGGTACCGGCGGACCTTCGCCCTCGGTGGCGGAGTCTTCGTGCTGGGGGCGCTGATCACCGCCTCCGCCCCGAGCCTGCCGTTCATGCTGCTCGGCTGGTCTCTGTTCCAGGGGCTCGGCGTCGCGCTGATGCTTCCGGCGCTGATGGCGATGATCACCAGGACCTTCGCCGGGGCCGTACGTACCAAGGTGCTGTCGACGCTGGCCATGACGTCCGGAATCGGTGCGGCGGCCGGTCCCGTTCTGGGTGGCCTGGTCACCAACTACCTGACCTGGCGCGTGTCGTTCCTTCTGGGAGCCGTGATCACCCTGGCCGTGACATGGCTCATACGGTATACCGTCGATGCCGGGCCATTCCCCGGACGCCCCGGACAACGCTTCGATGCCTGCGGGGTGCTGCTGTCCACGACAGGACTGGTTCTGCTCGTCGTCGCGGCCCTGTTCGCGGGGCGGTACGGCCTGCTCAGGGCCCGGCAGGACTTCGTGGTGCTCGGCCACACACTGCTGGAGCGTGGCGGTCTGTCACCCGTTCCCCTCCTGTCGGGCATGGGGCTGCTGATTCTGGCCGCCTTCGCCGGATGGGAGCTGCGTCTCGTCAAGAACGGAAGGGATCCGCTGGTCCGCGTGACGGTGCTGCGCAACCGTGCCGTCCGGACCGGGATCTCGACCCAGTTGATGCTGATCCTGGTGCCCAACGGCGTGCTCTTCCTGGTGCCGGTCTTCCTGCAGACGACCTTCGGATTCAGCGCGCTGCACTGCGGAGTCGTGCTGCTTCCGATCTCATTGGGGCTGATGGTGGCCGCCCCGCCGACCGCCCGGCGCATCGGGCAAGGGAGGATGACCCACCGCGCCGCCGCGATGGGGGCGTTCGTGTGCATGGCGGCCGGTTGCGTCGCCGTCGCCGTCCTGTTCAGTCCGCATGCGCAGGGAGTGGCGGCGGTGGGCCTGGCACTCGCGCCGGGCATTCTCCTCATCGGGTTCGGCCGGGGCATGGCCACGACGCTCACCGACCTCGTCCAGTCGGCGCCTGAGCGGGACGAGGTGAGCGACGTGACAGGGCTCTCCTACACGGCCGGCTATCTGGGAAGTTCATTCGGAGTCGCGCTCGCCGGTGCCTTGATGACCACGGGGCTGCTGTACGCGTTCGAGGCCGGGGTGACCGACAGCAGCGTCCTGTCCGCCGCCCAGAAGGAACTGGTGACGCGGACCGTGCAGCACCAGGTCCAGATCACCGCCGTGTCCGACGACGCCCTGCGAGCCAGGGCGATGTCACGGGGCATCACGGGTACCGCAGCCGACGGGCTGGTGCGGATCAACGCACGTGCCCGGGAGCAGGCGCTGACCGTGTCGGCCACCGGGATGGCCGCACTGGCGTTCGGCGGCTGGCTGTTGGCCCTGCGACTCCCCGTCCCTGCCGGGCCGATGACAGCCTCAGGCCCGGGACGTGGAGCGCCTTCGCAGGGCCAGTAGGACTCGGTGGCACCACTTGGCCGCTTGAGGGTGTCGCCGGGGCCCGGCGACACGCCAGGGCATCGACGAGGCCGACGTCGGTCCGCGAAGGGTGTCATCGCACGTGCAGTCGGCGTTTCAGAGCGACCGAGTCATCCGGCCCCCTCGGTGCGGCAGACATTCCGGGCGCAGGAGGCGAGACATGATGGAGGTACGAATGCGTCGCGCGAGGAGGAACACGGCATGGCCGGACCTGGCTCTGGCGGTACCGAGGGCGGGGCGGACGGCAAGTCACGGTTCGACGACGTCTACGGCGGACCGGACCCCCGCGCGTACTTCAGGCGGCTGGCGCCGCTGGAGTACGAGATCCCGCACCATGCCCAGCCGGTCTTCCGGCAGGCTGCCGCCGAACGGGCCGCGCTCGACGACGCCCGCACCCACGTGCCGGCGGTGCTGGACGTGTGCTGCTCGTACGGGATCAACGCCGCGTTGCTCAACCACGACGTGACGCTGGCCGAGTTGTACGAGCGGTACACCTCCCCCGGAAGCCGGATGATGTCGGCGACGGAACTGACGGCATCGGACAAGGCGTTCTTTGCCGCGCGGCGTCGGCCTGACGCAGTGCCGGTGTTCGGCCTGGACGTCTCGGCCCCCGCCGTGCATTACGCCCTCGAGGTGGGCCTGCTGGACGCCGCGTTCACCGACAACCTGGAACAGGACCCACCCAGCCCCAGTCTGAGCCGCGCCCTCGCCGAGGTCGGCCTCATCACCCTGACAGGCGGCGGCAGCTACATCACCGCCCGAACGTTCACGGCACTGCTGGACGGCGCCCGCAGACCGGTGTGGGTCAGCGCGTTCGTGCTGCGGACGGTGTCGTACCAACCGATCTCCCGGACGTTGGCCGCACACGGTCTGAACACCATCGTCGATGTCTCCCGGGCCTATCCACAGCGTCTCTTCACCGATGAGGGGGAACAGCGCTATGCGATCGCGGCGGTACGGGCGCTGGGTGGCGACCCTACGGGGTACGAGGAGAACGGCCGTTTTTACAGCCTCAACTACGAATCCCGGCCCGACACACCGTGACAACCGGTGACAACCGGTGCGGCGACCTCAGGTGGACGCAGGCAGGCCGACGCCTTCGGCCCGGACGAGCCGTGCAGGAGTGAAACGGGTCGGCCTCTCCGTCCGGCGGCCCGCGCCCAACTCGATGTCCTCACCCGTGGGCGCTTCGGCTCAGCACCCGTAGCAGCCAACCTGCGAAAACCACGAAGTCACAGGTCACCGCCCCGCGGCCAGCCCGGGGACCGGCTGTCACGGCCTCCACACGGTGGTGCACCGGAAACAGGCCGGACCAGCCCCCTGCTGATCGAGAGACTGTGGTCAGGCGCCCTTTTGTCCGGGCTCCAGGATCGCCACGCACTCCACGTGGTGCGTCATCGGAAAGGGATCGACCTGGACGGGTCACGAAAAAGCCCAGGTCAGAGGCAGTCTATCCGCCTGCTGTCCCGCGTACGGGAACTCGGAGCGTCAAACGAGCGTCACGCCAGACAGTTTCTACTCGCGCTTCGGGACAGGCCGCCCGCGCCCGAACGCGCCAGCTGCGGCGACGAGAGGGAACGGGTGGAATTCAGCGAGCAGTGCTTCATCAGGTCTGGCGTTTGTGTCTGGTGCGGAGCACGTTGCAGATATGAGGTCTGGACAGGTGGAGCGGCTTCACTGAGAGAGAACGACGGCTGACGTCCGGTCGGCTGATCGACGGTTGCCGAGGAGCGACCGACGACAGTGGCGACGCCAACGGAGACGCCCAGCTCGTGCCCGAGCTCACCGAGCCGGCCAGCCCTCCCGAGGTTTGCCCCCCACCCCCGACCCTGGGGAGTTCCTGGGTGTGGTTCGCCCTGGGGCCGGGTCCTTAAAATCCATCGCCCTGTACTACAGGCGGCGGTACGGTCCTCGGCATGGCTCGTACCTGTGTCTTCTGTGGCGCCACTCCGCTGACGAAGGAGCACACACTCCCCAGGTGGCTCAAGTCTGCGTTGCCGCCCGGCGGCTCTCGGGCCCTCCACATCAGAGAGACAGAATCAACCCGGGTCCAACACGTCGCCTCGGCTCTCGACGCCACAGTCAAGATCGTTTGTGCATCCTGCAACAACGGATGGATGAACAGACTCGAAAACGAGGTGCGTCCGTTCCTGCCCGACTTGATCAACGGACGAGCGGTCACGCTGACCCCAGAGGACCAGAGGGCGCTGGCCTCTTGGTCCCTAAAGACCATGTTCATGTTCTCAGGCCAGAACAAGCATCCCAGGTTGGAGATGCTGCCGCTGAAGGACTGTGCCGCCTTCTATCACGATCGTGAGCCCAGTCGCTTCATGATCGCCAGAATCGGTGCCATGGAGCCCTGGGAGAACGACGAGGGTTCAGCCATGGTGGAATTCGTTTGCCCTCAGTACAGCGGGCCAGACCCTACCGCGAACCCGACGTATGTCTCGACACTGAGGATCGGCTGGTTGTTGATTCAGCTGGTCCGGGCCGGGTCCCTCAGTGACGATCAGGTTCTCGCGCCCTTCGACCCTCATCCCATGTTCCATCCGCTGTGGCCTGTCGGCGCCACGCTGACGTGGCCACCGCTGAAGCCGCTGCCAGCAGCCCAAATGGCGGCCATCGCCTGCCCGCCCACTCTGCCGATTCAGGTGGGGCAGCCGTCAGCTTAGATGGACCGCACGTAACCCGTCGCGGGTGTGGCACAGGTGCCGCTATCGTCCCGACATGGACGATTCGCTCTCGTCTGAGAGCTTTTACCAGGGCGCCAAGAAGGCCGCCCACAAGGCCATGGACGACCATGGCCGCCCGGAGTACGACGAGTTCGCGCTCCACGCCGGTGTCGCGGTCGAGAAGCTCGCCAAGGCGGCCCTCGCCGCGAAGAATCCGGTCTACGTCGCGGAGATCCGCAATAACAGTGCGGACATGGTCATGCATCTCGGCGGACATGTTCAGTTGGACGAGGAGAAAGTCCGCACTGTCGGGGCCACGGAGGCCATCAGGCGACTCCGAAAGATCGGTGTGCTCAAGGCCGATACCGATCTCGACTTGCTGATCGAGATACGCAACGGCGCAGCCCATGCTGCATCGGACAGCACCCTGGCCAAGGGGATGATCACTCCACTCGCCCGGACGATCGAGACGCTGCTTGACGAGCTCAGCAAGCCGCTGGTCGAGTTCTGGGAACGGTGGACGGACCCGGTCAAGAACGCTGTGAACGAGCAGGAGGACCAGGTCTTCCGCGAGGTTCAGCTCCGGATGGTCCAGGCCCGGCACGCGTTCGAGGACCGGTTCGTGGGTCTCCCGGCGGAGGTAAAGGAAGGCGCTCTCAAGGCACCCCAGCCCCGCAAGGAGGAGTGGTTCGCCAAGCCGATGGAGGTCAGGGACGGAGACCTGCTCGTCCTGAAGACCTCGGGCGGCAACTGCGCGGCCTGTGGCGGTCAGGGCCTCCTCACCTTCGAGCCGATTGGCCATACGGCCACGGAGACGACGTTCACCGCGAACGGTTTCGGCTGCTACCTGTGCAACTTCGAGGTGCACGGTCCGGACGAGATGGCCGCCCTGCGGAAGGTCAACACCCCCGGACTGACCACCACGGTGTCCGTATCCCACGGTCCCACCCTCACCCCGGAGGAACAGGCACGCCTCGTGATCGGCGAGACCAGGACAGGCTGATCGTCACGTCGAAGGCCCCGGCTCCCAGAGTCGGGGCCGCGTCTTCTTAAATTCCATCGCCCTGTACTACAGGGGCGGATACCGTCCCTTCATGGACGATTCGCTCTCGTTCGAGAGCTTCTGCGAGGGTGCCAAGAAGGCCGCGCACCGGGCCATGGAGGACCACGGGCGCGAGGAGTACGACGAGTTCGCGCTGCACGCCGGTGTGGCCGTGGAGCGCCTCGCCAAGGCCGTCTTGGTTTCGAAGAATCCGGTCTACATCGTGGAGATCAGGGGCAACGCCAGCGTGGACATGCTGTTCCACATGGGCGGTCACCGAAAGGCGAAGAAAGTCCGCACGATTGGGGCGTCAGAGGCGATATCTCGTCTACGAACGCTGGAGGTCCTGGCTCTGGACAAGGAGCTGGACATGCTGATCGATGTGCGGAATGGCGTTGCCCACACGGGGAGCGAAGAGGACGCCAAGGACTTCCTGCCGATCCTCGCCAAGACCGTCGAAACGCTGCTCGGGGACCTCGGAGGCCCGCTGGACGCCTTCTGGGGCCGGTGGACGACCGCTGCCCGCATGGCCGTGGACAACAAGCGCGGCGAGATCTATCGGAACGTGCAGGTCAGAATCAGGCAGGCGAAACACCGGTATGACGATCGGTTCTCGGACCTGCCTGAACATCTTCAGGACCGTCTTGCAGTCGAGCAGTTGGAGCTGGGCGGCTTCGGGGTGCGCTTCGCGGAGAACGGCGTTGAGATCGCGATCCGCGAGCCGTGTCCAGCTTGTAGGAGCGCAGCCCACGTTCTCTCAGTGAACCAGGGCACGGAGGAGACCCCCCACTTCACGGTCATTGCCCTGCGTTGCCCCATGTGCTATTTGAAGCTGGCCACTCGGGATGAGCTTGAAGCCTCTGGGGTCGACGTCAAGCATGCTGATGATCTGGCCGCGTTCCAGGTCTCAACGTTTTTCGATGGTGCAGTGCCCTCAGAGAAGACCTTCCGCATGAAGATTGAGCAGTTCCTGGGCACCGAAACTGTCGATCTGGATTGATCTTCTCCCCCGAAGCCCCGGTCCCCAGGCCGGGGCCTTTCGCATGCCCAGACCCACGCCGGATCTTCCTGCGCACACCCACGCAAGGAGCTCCCCTCCTGATCGCGCTCCTGGCCGCAGCCGAAGAGGCGAGCGGCGGACCCGATGTCGGCACGATCCTCGGCAGCTTCGTCCAGTACGGCATGGTCGGCGTGTTCGCCCTCCTGCTCGTCCTCGGCGTCGTCGTTCGTGGGCCGACCCGGCCACCGCCATGGGATGATCAGTCCCATGGAGGGCACCGGCCTGCGGAGGACAGCATGAGTGACGGCACCGGGCATCTGTCCAAGCTCGTCTGGTCGGTGGCCGATCTGCTGCGCGGCGACTTCAAGTCTTCCGAGTACGGGCGGGTGATCCTGCCGTTCACGGTGCTGCGTCGGCTGGACTGCCTGCTGGCCCCGAGCCGGCAGGCGGTGCTCGATGAGGCCGAGCGCACCGACGGCGAGCAGGAGCGTGAGCAGCGCCTGACGGCCGCCTCGGGTTGGCCCTTCTACAACTCCAGCCGGTTCTCCATGGAGAGCGTGCTCAGCGATCCGGAGAACGCCGACCGGTTGCTCCTGGCCCATGTCGACGGGTACTCCCGAAACGTCAGGGAACTGCTGGACGGCTTCGAGTTCGAGCGGACCGTCACCCGCCTACACCAGGCCCGACTCCTCTACCGCGTCGTCGCGCAGTTCGTCTCGATCGACCTGGGACAGATGATCACCGACGACCACATGGAGAGCCTCTTCGAGGAGCTCGTCCGGCGGTTCGCGGAGAGCGGCAACGAGGCGAGCGGGGAGCACTACACCCCCCGGGACGTCGCCCACCTGATGGCCGGCTTCCTCGTTGCCGCCGACTCGGACCTCCTGACGTCGCCGCATGCCGTCCGCACTATCCTGGATCCGGCCTGCGGGACGGCCGGCCTGCTGACCGAGGCTGCCTCGTACATCGCGTTAATGAACCCCCAGGCGGACGTCACGCTGTACGGCCAGGAGATCAACCGGGAGTCATGGGCGATCTCCCGTGCCACCATGATGACCAGTGGCCGCCGGGCCTCGACGATCGCCTTCGGGAACGTCTTCGCCGAGGACGGGCACCAGGGAACCGCCTTCGACTACCTCCTCGCCAATCCGCCGTTCGGCGTCGACTGGAAGAAGAGCGAGTACGCGGTCCGGTCGGAGCACGAGCAGTTCGGTTTCGCGGGCCGCTTCGGGGCCGGTCTTCCCCGGATCAACGACGGCTCACTGCTCTTCCTGCAGCACATGCTGGCGAAGATGAAGCCGGTGAGCGCCTTGGGCGAGGGCGGCAGTCGAATCGCGGTCATCTTCAACGGCTCTCCGATGTACGTCGGTGGTGCGGGGTCCGGCGAATCGGACATCCGGCGGTGGATCGTGGAGAACGACTGGCTCGAGGCCGTGGTCGCGCTGCCCGACCTCCTCTTCCCCAATACCGGCATCAGCACCTACCTGTGGGTCCTCAGCAACCGCAAGCCGGCACAGCGCAGGGGCCAGGTGTTGCTGCTGAACGCTCAGGACCAGTGGCAGCGGATGCGTCGCTCCATCGGCTCTAAGCGCAAATACATCACGTCGGACCAGATCGCCGAGATCACCGGGCTCTACCTGGACACCTTGTCTGCCGACTCCGCCCAGCAGCCAGACGACCGGGTCCGCGTGGTCTCCACCCACGAACTGATGTACCAGCGCGTCACGATCGATCAACCGCTGCGGCTCAGGTACGAGCTGTCCGAGGAGGTCCTGACTCGGCTCGCCGAATCGCGCGTGATCCAGAAGACCCATGATCCCGCTGCCCTGGTGGCCGCCCTGCGTCCGCTGGTCGGCTCGACGTGGACGAGGGGCCAGGAGGCCGTCACGGCGCTGCGCCGGGCGGTCGCCTCGGCCGGCGTGAGCTGGCCGCGCGGGAAGGTCTTCGAGGCGGCGGTCCGCAAGGCCGTCGGCGTACGCGATGGCGACGGAGAGCCGCAGCGGATCGGCGAGGCGTACGAGCCGGATCCCGAGCTGCGCGAGTTCGTCCACCTGCCGCTGCAGGTGGATCCCATGGACCACCTCCGACGCGAAGTGCACCCGACCGCTCCGGACGCCTGGATCGACGACAGCAGGACGCGGGTGGGTTGCGAGATCCCATCCGCGCTCTTCTACCGACCGGAACTCGACGGCCAATTCGAACTGCTGCGTAACCTGGCCAGGTTGGAGACCACCCGGGTCCACCCGCCGCAAAGGGGCCAGGAGCAGGAGGACGGCGCGGACCGGCCCAAGCACCTGCGCGCACAAGACCTCCACGAGGCGGACTCGGCCGTTGAGCTCCCCGACGCGCCGGAGGATGGGGGGGCGCTGACCCTGTGCTCGGGCGGCATGCTCGTCGGACGGCCGGGGAACTGGCGCCTGCTGCCGCAGGGCTTCGGCGAGGCGGCGACCTCGCTCTTCGTGCTGCAGCCGCTCCGCGGCAGCGGCCAGGCGCTCTGCGAGTGGTTGAACTCCCGCAAGGACAACGGTCAGTACCCCAGCGCTCGGGATCTGTTGGACACGCACGTCCCCGTCGAGCTGGTGACCGACAGCGAGGTGGAGAGCCTCCTGGAGACCGTGCAGGAGGGACGGCGCGCACTGCGGACCACGATGTCGGGAATCCTGCCCAACGTCTTCGGCAGCGGCGAACGGGACGTCCAGGGGGTTCGGAACGAGATCAGGTTCGCCGCCCACGAAGCCGGCCTGATCGGCGAACTTGTACGCCCGCTGGACGACCCGATCTCGCGCGCCGAGTGGAGCTTTCCGCACCACGCAGCCGCGCTGTCCCGTCGGTACCGGGTCAGCACGCACCCGGCGGAGCGGAAGGACGGACTGCTCAAGCTGGGCGAGGGCCTGGCCCGGGTGCTGGGCGTGCTGGCGCTCACCGAGCTGGCCGCGCCAAACGGCTTCTCCCGGAACCTGCGCAAGCAGTTTCGGACCGGCGCCACCTTCGGCACCTGGCTCTGGATCCTCGATCGGCTGGAGGCCGAGGGAATCGAGCCCCGCATCCAACAGCTCGCCACCGTGCGCGACCGGGGAAACGCGCGCGCCCTACTGGGCCACATCAAGGACTTCAGGAACACCTCGCACCATGCGCACGGCGTCCGCGCCAGCCACCAACTGGCTGAAGACGTCGAGCGGCTGGAACCGCACATCGTGCGGGCGATCAGCGCGGTCAGCTGGCTCTCTGGGACGCACTGGGACTGGGTGGAGCGGTGCGAGTACCTCGACGAGGGCTCGTACCGAATAGTCGGGCTCCGGCTGAGGGGCAGCCATCCGAGCTGGGAGCCGTTCGAGCGGTCGAGCACCCAGCCGCTTCGGCCCGACCGCATCTACGTGGACAGTGCCCCGTACGGGGCTCCGGTCGATCTCTGGCCGTTCGCTGTCGTCAGCCTGTGCGAGGAGTGTCGGACCCGGGAGCTCTTCCTACTCAATGAAGTCCGGGACGACCAGCTGACGCTCCGCAGCCTGGAGGAGCATTCGCTGGAGATGACGTACGGCCCGCCCGAGTAGCGGCGAGGGCGAGGCTCAGCGACCTGGCGCGACTGCGCCGGGATCGGGACCGGGTCTAGGCGCAATGCCGGTGACTTAGATGTCCTGCGTTCGTTGGTTGTGGTGTGGCGAGGGTGGGGCAGGTCAAGTCGCCTGCGGGTGAGCGTTTGTCGGAC